>CAZCKI010000488.1:0-2769 GCA_964498815.1 uncultured Burkholderiales bacterium | reverse complement strand
GCGAAAGCCCTGAATCGTCGCCCTCTCCGGGCGTTCACAGACCAGCCCAGGCCGCGGCATTCCTCGCCGGAAGGCGAGATTTCTATCGGCTTCCAAGGCTATGATTTTATGAATAAGTAGTAAAAACAATAAATTAGGCATTTCTGTAGGCCTTATCCAATTACATGCCTTGACACTCATTGCCTAGGCATGTATTATCACTGCATGAATGCCAAGGCCAACCCAACGCCGGCAAACGATCTCCCCGATTCTGCGGAGAACGGCTTTTATAGCGGCGACAACTGGAAACTCGACGAGTCGATCGGCTATCTGATCCGCAAGCTGACCGTGTCCATGCAAAGGCACATCGACGCCAAGCTGCAATCCCGGGGGCTCACCGACTCGCAGTGGAAGCCCTTGTTGATGATCGCGCACGGCAAGGGCGACACCGCCAGCGCGCTCGCGCGCGAAATGTCGATCGATGCTGGTGCGGTTTCGCGCATGATCGACCGCCTGGAAGCCAAGGGCCTGATCCAGCGGGTATGGTGCAAGGAAGACCGGCGCGTCACCTACCTGGAACTGACCGCCCAGGGCCGCGAAATCGCGCAGACCCTCCCGGCCACCCTGGCCGTGGTCCTGAACCACCACCTGCGCAGCTTTTCCCGCGACGAAGTCCTGCAATTGAAATCGCAACTGCGCCGCATGCTGGAAAACGGCGGCGACCCGCTGGCCGACGCGCTCCCGCGCGAGTAGCTCGGCCCGCCCATCAGGAGCATCGCCATGTCACACCCTACTTCCATCGTCCGCAGCTATTTGTCTGGGCAATTATTGGCTGTTGCCATTGCTGGTGCGCTGCTATCCGCCTGTGCCAACTTCGACGGCATCGACACCCATGCCAGTCTCGCCACACCATCGCAGTCGGGATTGAGCAGCGCCGGCACTGCGTGGCCGCAGGACAACTGGTGGCAAAGTTACGGCGACCCGCAACTGGATACGTTGATCGGCCGGGCCATCGCGCAAAGCCCCAGCCTCAAGCTCGCCCAGGCGCGGATGGCAAGGGCGCAAGCGGCCGCGGGCATCGCCTATTCCTACACCACGGTACAACTCTCCGGCGCCGTCAATTCCCAATATCAGCATTTCACCAAGACCAGCATCTACCCGCCGCCGCTAGGGGGCGCCGTCGATTCGTTGAACAACGCCAACCTGGAATTCGGCTACGAGCTCGATTTCTTCGGCCGCAATCGCGCCGCCCTAGCCGCTGCGCTCGGCCAGGCGCGCGCCGCCGAAGCCGATGCCGCCGCCGCGCGTGTGGTGCTGGCGGCCAACGTCGCCAAGACCTATTTCCAGCTCGCGCGGCTGATCGAACAACGCGCGGTGGCCGACAACACGCTGAATGTTCGCGCGCAAACGCTGAAACTGGTGCAGGAGCGCGTCGCCAGCGGCCTCGATACCCGCGTCGAGCAGCGCCAGGCGGAGGGCGGCTTGCCCGGCGCGCGCCTGGAGATCGCCCAACTCGACGAACAAATCGCGCTGACCCGCAACGCCTTGGCTGCACTGCTGGGTGCAGGCCCGGAAGCGACCAGGACACTCGCACCAAAGCTTGCGGTCCTGCAATCGCAAGCGCTTCCCTCCGCGCTGCCGGCCGACCTGGTCGGCCGCCGCGCCGATCTCTCCGCCGCACGACTGCGCGTGCAAGCCGCCGCACGCGACATCGACACCACCAAGGCCGAGTTTTATCCGAACGTCAACCTGGTCGCCTTCGCCGGCCTCGGCAGCATCGGCTACGGCAAATGGCTCGATGCCGACAGCCGCCAGTACGGCGCGGGACCCGCCATCCGCATTCCGATTTTCGCCGGCGGACGGCTGCGCGCAACCCTGTCCGGCAAGACCGCCGACTACGATGCCGCCGTGGAAAGCTACAACCAGACCCTGTTCGAAGCGGTGCGCGAGGTGGCCGACCAGGTGGTCTCGCTGCAATCGCTGGCCTTGCAAACTAACGAACAACGCGACGCCCAATCCGTAGCCGAATCGGCCTACGAACTCGCGCTGAAACGCTACCAGGCCGGACTCACCAACTACCTCACCGTGCTCACCGCCGAAAACAGCGTCCTTGCGGAACGACGCCAGGCCATCGACTTGAAAGCGCGCGTGCTCGACGTCAACGTCAACCTGAGTCGCGCCCTCGGCGGCGGCTACCAGGATCCGAACGCAGCCACCGCGTTGCACGACGCCAACTAGACGCGCCTTACACCGAGATTTGAAAGGTCACATCATGGACAACACCACTACCGCTGCTGCATCCGCAAACAACCCGCGCAGAAAAGCTTTGCTCATGCTGACGACAGTGTTCGGCCTCGCCGCCATCGGCTACGGCGTGTACTGGTTCCTGCATTCGCGCAACTTCGAATCTACCGACAACGCCTATGTGGCCGGCAACGTCGTGCTGCTGACGCCGCAGATCAGCGGCACCGTGATCGCGGTCGGCGCGCAGGACACTGATTTCGTCAAAGCCGGCCAAGCGCTGATCAAGCTCGACCGCGCCGATGCGCAGGTCGCCCTCGACCAGGCCGAGGCGCAGCTCGCCGAAACGGTGCGCGAAGTGCGTGTGCTCTACGCCAATAACACCACCCTCGCCGCCAACGTCGCCGTGCGCGAAGCCGACCTCGCCCGCACCGCGAGCGACGTGAAGCGCGCGGAAGATGACCTTCAGCGCCGCCAGTCGCTGACGGCTTCGGGTGCGGTATCCGGCGAGGAACTGCAGCACGCGCAGACGGCGCTATCCGGTGCCAA
>CAZCKI010000487.1:0-2773 GCA_964498815.1 uncultured Burkholderiales bacterium | reverse complement strand
GGCTTTGCCGTCATCATGCTGATCCCCATCGACATCGTGCGCGAGTTGGGCATCACCGCTTCGCTGGGCGTGGCGTGGATGATCATCACCAACAAGATGCTGCTGCCGATCCTGCTGTCGCATCTGAGCCTTTCCAAGGGGACAGTGGCCGACGAGGCTTATCAAGAGAGCCGCGTCGATCGCATCTGGCACGCCGCCTCGGCCTGCGTGCAAAAGCGCCGCGCGGCGCTCATCATCGCCATCGCGCTGGTGTTGCTGCTGGCAGGCACTTGGCAGGCTAATAACCTGCGGGTCGGCGACTACGGCACCGGCATTCCCGAACTGCGCGCCGAGTCGCGCTACAACCAGGACAACGAAATGATCGTGAAAAAATTCGCGATCGGCGTCGATACCCTCGGCGTGGTTGCGCAGACGCAGAACGTTTCGGGTGCCTGTACCAACTACGAGATGATGACCACCATCGAACGTTTCGATTGGTACATGCAAAACGTCAGCGGCACCCAGTCGGTGATCTCGCTGCCGAGTCTGGCAAAAATGATCAACGCCGGCTACAACGAAGGCAATCTGCGCTGGCGCCAGCTGCCGCGCGACAGCACCATGCTCGCGCAAAGCGTGACGCCGATCGACACCGGCACGGGACTATTGAATCCCGATTGCAGCGCCATGCAGGTGCTGATCAACACCACCGATCACCAGGGCGAAACCATCGCCCGGCTGGTGCGCGAGGTGAAGAATTTTGCCAGCGAATTCAATAGCGACAAGATCGAATTCAAGTTGGCCAGCGGCAATGTTGGCGTAATGGCCGCGACCAACGAAGCGGTCGACAAGGCGCGCTGGGAAATGAATTTCGCCATCTTCGGCGCGCTGATGGTGATGTGCATGGTGACCTTCCGCAGCCTCCGCGCCACGTTTTGCATCCTGATCCCGCTCGCCATCGTCTCGGTGCTGTGCGAGGCCTTGATGCCCACCCTCGGCATCGGCCTCAAGGTCTCCACGCTGCCGGTGATCGCGCTCGGCGTGGGCGTCGGCGTCGACTACGGCATCTACCTCTACGACCGCATCGAGATCCACCTCGCGGAAGGCGTGCCGCTGCACGACGCTTTTTTCGAAGCGCTACGCGAGCGCGGCACCGCGATGATCTTCACGGCGGTGACCATGACGCTGGGGGTCGCCACCTGGGCGATGTCGGCGCTCAAATTCCAGGCCGACATGGGCGTGCTGCTCGCCTTCATGTTCTTCCTCAATATGCTGGGCGCCATTTTCCTGCTGCCGGCGCTGGCGGCTTTCCTGATCAAGCCGCACAAGCCCGCTACAGCGGCGCCGTAATGGAGACTAGCGCGCGGCGGACCATCGCCCTGGGGGCTGCGTTTGCGTTGCTGGCGGTGGTGATGGGTGCCCTTGGTGCGCATGCGCTGAAACCGGCCGCAGCATTCGATGCCGCCGCCGTATATCGCACTGCCGTCGAATACCACCTGTTCGGCTCTCTCGGCCTGCTGATCGTCGGCCTGCTGCGCCGCCAGGAACCGGAATCGAACCGGCTGAAGGCCGCAGCCTGGCTGACGGCGGCGGGGTTACCGTTTTTTTGCGGCAGCCTCTATCTGCTGGCGCTCACCGGCGATCGCCTGTACAGCGCCGCCACACCGCTGGGCGGTATGTGCCTGATGGCCGGCTGGGCGATGGTGGTGCTGGCGATGCTCAGGCGCTGAAAAGCTACAACACCGTTACTGCGTCGCCGACGCGTATCGTGCCCAGCGTCACCGGCACCAGGTTCATGCCGAACAGCGCGCCGCGCTCCGAGTTGCGATAGGTCGAGAGTGTCGCCAGTGGCTCCGGCCCGCGCACCTCGCCCGTCGCCTGGTCGGTGGTGGTGACCTGGCAGCGCGCGCAGTGCTTCACCCCGCGGAACGCGGCCTCGCCGATGCGAATCTCCGTCCAGCCGTCTTCCGCATAGGCGTTGCCGCCGCTCACCACCAGATTCGGCCGGAAGCGGTTCATGGGCAGCTTGGCGCCGCCGTTGACGGCGATGCGGCTATTGAGATCGGTGAGCGATTCCTCTGAGATCACCAGAAAAGGATAACCGTCGGCGAAACTGACGATTTCGCCGTTCCTGGCGTAGGCGGGGTCGCAGGCGCGGTTGCTGCCATCCGGCATGTACACCAATTTCACCGGGTGCTGCAGGTAGTCGGAAAGCCATTGATCGACTTCGGGTGAAACCGCATGCGCCGCCACCACGCTGTTCCATACCCGCACCTGGCGGGCCGGCCGCAACGGCGGTTCGGCGGGGAAGGAAAGGCTGTCGCAATCGGGCGCCGACAGCGTCACCGTTTTGTCATCGACTTCCACCCACACGGTGGCCATTTTCGGCAATTCGCGCTGGGTAAAGAACACCTCGCCGTCTCCCGCCAGCATGAAACGCCGGTCGTATTGCAGGCCGCGTGCGGTGCACAGGCTCTGCTGCACGGCGATGCCGCCCAGGCCTTTTACGGGGTAAATATTCAGGGCGGTCAACGTGATATTCATTGCGGCGTTATTCCCGGGCTAGACATGCTAACGTATGACTGCACAGCGGCCAGTGAGCAGGAAATTACTGTCCGGACTGTGCTCTTTTTAACTGTGGTTAAGTCTCTTGGGAAGGAGCTCTACAGATGGTTGATCTCTGGAAAAAACTCACCGGCGAACTGATCGATATCGTCCAGTGGCTCGATGATAGCAACAATACGCTGGTCTATCGTTTCGAGCGCATGAACAACGAAATCAAGATGGGCGCCCAGCT
>CAZCKI010000486.1:0-2812 GCA_964498815.1 uncultured Burkholderiales bacterium | reverse complement strand
AACCTACGACCTTCGCATTACGAATGCGCTGCTCTACCAACTGAGCTATTCCGGCCCCGGGAGGGGAATGAAAACGACAGCAAGCCCGACATTTTAGCAGTTGGCGCCCCGGTTTTCCACCATCGGCCAGCGTCCCGGCAGGCGCCGGTTACGGGCCCTCAATAGCCACGCGTGGCCCCGGACTCCCCGGCAGCCATCCGGTTGAACTGGATTTCGAACACCAATTCGGACTTGACCGCAACGCCAAGCATGCGTCCCGGCGAAAATCGGGCTTTGCGAAAAGCATCGAGTGCGGCCTGTTCGAACAGGCCGGGCGGCTGGGCGCGCAAGACCGCCGCATCATCGACGCGGCCCTGTTCGTTGATGCGGAGTCTCAGCACCACCGAGCCGGTATCGACGCCGGCGCCATCCGGAAACACCGGCTCGGGCGCCTCCAGAAGTTTCGGCGAAGGCGCAAGACGGCTGGCCGGAAAATATTCCGGCATCGCAAAAACCGGGATGACTATGCCGGGTATCG
Organism: uncultured Burkholderiales bacterium; assembly: GCA_964498815.1. Taxonomy (GTDB): domain Bacteria; phylum Pseudomonadota; class Gammaproteobacteria; order Burkholderiales; family Usitatibacteraceae; genus UKL13-2. The sequence continues at coordinate 2,295 of CAZCKI010000486.1, read as the reverse complement.
GCACCTCCGGCGCGGTCGCCGAGATTTCCGGCGGCTTGACCGGGTCGCGTTTGGGGGTCGGCGCATCCGTCGCCGGGACTTTTAGCGGTTCGCGGTCGCCTGCAAGCCGTGCATTCAGGGTCGCGATAAATTCGACGCCGACGGCACGCTGCGGCGCGCTCACCGGCAAGAAGAACAACAACAACGCGTGCAGACCGAACGATGCCGCCAGCGCGACGCTAATTCCGGTTCGCAAAGAAACCACCGGCCCTTTCGGGCCGGTGGCTGCTGCATACGACCAGGATTGGCCGGTACTCACACGAATCGGTCACTGGGTAATTTCACGCCAGCTGACGCGCTTGGTCGGCGCGGAGCCAGGCGGCTGCGGCGGTGTAACCGTGGTTTGCGCCGTGTCCGAGGTCGTTACGATCGCCTCGGTTTTGCCGGACGGCAGGCGGATGATGTTGACACCGACCGTCAGTGCAGAGGGCTGCTTCTGCGAGGCCGCACCTCCCGCCGCCGTCCTCACCGCAGTTCCCGTGGCGAAGTCGAGGAAGTTGATCCAGCTGAAGCCGCCGACGTTGCAGGCGTTGTTGTTGGTGAGCACGTTGCTTGCCACCGTCAGAACGCCCAATTGCAGTTGCATCTCGACGTTGACGCGCTCGCCCGAGTCGGGCAGATCGGCGATCCAGCCGCTGTTGGAACCACAGCTTGCCTGGCCGTTGGTACAGGCGATGGTGCGCACCAGTCCGCCGGGTTCGACGAAGACGAGCGAGCTCAGCGCCGTACGCAGGTTGGCGTAGGTCGGATTGCCGACACCGGTATCGACGATGCCGTAGATCGACTGTTGTTGCGTGGTGGTGAGGTCCGAAGTGCCCAGCAATTCACCGGTGCCGACCATGACGATGGTATTGCCGTTGAGGTCCGACAACTGCGGCGCCGTGGTGATCGGTTGCGGCGTGCCGGCCGAATCCTTGGCGGTCGCAAGCAGGGTCACCGTCGGCGAGGCAGCATTGACGTCGAAGCGCCAGATGTTGCCCTGCAAGTCGGTGCCGTAGACCAGCACCATCGTATTATCCACCGTCGGGTTCAACACATTGGCGGCGATCTGCGCCAATCCGCTCGGGGTGACCGATGTGCCGACACCGGTGCTGATCTTGGTGATGATCTTGCCGGTAACGGCATTGAGAACGTATAGATAACCCTGACCATCGCCGGCCTGGATCGGTGTGTTGACGTTGTTGTAGCCGGACGTCACCAGCACCACCCAGGTTCCGTTGGCGAGCTTGGTCAGCTGCGGTTTACCGTAGGTATAACCCAGATGACAATCGCTGCCGAAAGTCGACGGCACGCCAGGGTTATAGCAAGTGGCGCTCCAGTCGAACTCCCACAACGCCTGCGGCGCAGCCGGATTGGTCACGTCGAGCGCATAGTAGCCCCTGCCGCCGCCACCAAGACCGCCGATCAGGATGGTCTTCCACGCTGCTGCCGTAGTGTCGTAGGCGTCACCCACCAGCGGCGAGCCGTCCACATAGTAGTTATGCAGGTTGGAGTAGTTGGTATCGGCGAGGCGGTACATATTGGGCAGCACCGTGTTCGGGATCACGGCCCACGCTTCGGTACCGCCGGACGGGTCACCCGGGCCGGTGCCGGCGTAGAAGGCGTGCAGCATGCCGTCGTTGGCCGCCACATAGACCACGCCGAGGCGTCCCGATTGCATATTCTTGAAGGCACTGTAGCCGGTGTCGGTGTAGCCGAGGTTCGGCGCCTTGACGTACACCGGCGTTGCATTGACCACATCGCCCAGCACGTGCAGGCGGGTACGGTACAGCTTGGTCAGATCGTTGGTGGTGAAGCCTTCCAAGCCGCGCTGGCCGCGCAGGAAATTGACGAGATTCGCATCCCCCGAGATCGAGCGCTGGTCGACGGTGCCGCCGGTGCCATCCGACATGGCGGGGAACTGGCTCAGGTTCCCGGAGAAGAGCGTGCTGAAGTTGGCCTGCTCGCTGGCATTGAGGCTGGTGCTGGCGGCACCCGTCGGCGCACCCGAGGCGTTGCACACCTTGGTATTCCAGGTGAACGGCACCAGGCTGGTGGTCGCCGCCTGGCGGATCAGGTAGATGGTGCGATTGTCGCAGGCGGCGCCCACGGTGGCATCGACGATCGCCTGTGCCGACCAGTACGCAGTGTTCGATACGACACCGGTCACCAGGTCGATGGTGCGTGCCTGGATTTCGCCGGTCCAGTCCGCCGTGCGGTAGCTGGGCGAGAACACGAAGTTGTCGTTCTGCACCACGTTCAGGTTGGACGTCGCCG
>CAZCKI010000485.1:0-2815 GCA_964498815.1 uncultured Burkholderiales bacterium | reverse complement strand
GCGGGCCGCGCCTGGCGCTGGCCGGCAACACGATCTGGGTATCGCTGATGGCGGCACGCACGTGGTCCGGTGTGACGGTATGGGTATCGGCGGCATACGCCGCCAACAACGTTTTGTCGGCATAAATGTTGATCCGCCGGGTCAGCCCTTCGGAGGCCTCGGCGATCAGTTTCAGTGCATCCGCGCCGAACAGGTCGGGACCCTTGTAGCCGGCCGCGCGCAGACGAAAATCGAGATAGGCGCGGATCGCCAGCGGCGGCATCGGCAGCAGGTTGAAGCTGTGCGTGATGCGCTCTTTCAACTGGCGCATATTCGGCAGCGACAGGTGCTGGTCGAGTTCGGGCTGGCCGAACAGGACGATTTGCATCAGCTTGTCGTGGCTGGTTTCCAGATTGGAAAGGAGGCGGATTTCTTCCAGCGTCTCCAGCGGCATGGCGTGCGCTTCGTCGATCAGCGCCACTACCTGCTTGCCTTCGCCGTGAATTTCGATCAGCCGTTCTTGCAGTGCGCGCACCAGTTTGTTGGTATTGCCGCCCTGCACATCCAGCCCCAGGTCGCCGGCGATCACGGCCAGCATCTCGTCGCGCGACAGCGACGGCACGGCGAGGTAGATCGTCTCGACCGTCTTCGGCAGGCGCTCCATCAGCACCCGGCACAACATGGTCTTGCCGGAACCGACTTCACCGGTGACCTTGACCATGCCCTCGCCGCTGGTGATGGCGTAGATCAGCGCTTCCAGCGTTTCGCCGCGATTGGCGCCGGCGAAGAAAAACTCGGTATGCGGGGTAATCTTGAACGGCGCTTCGTTGAGGCCGAAATGTTCAAGGTACATGGTCATCGTTGCATTCCGTGGCGCATGAACGGCGGTCGATTCACAGTGAAGGGTTGCGGCCAGTGTAGCATCCGGCTCATTCCTCTTTTGCCGCGCCCGGCCGCAAGGTCTCCAGGCGGCTATAGAGTGTCGATCGGGAAATGCCCAGCACCTTGGCCGCCTGCGTCATATTGCCCTGCGACATTTCGATGGCGGCATCGATATAGCCGATCTCGTGCTCGGCGAGTGCTACCGCCAGGTTGAATTCCCCGCTGGCCTCGATTTGCCGGCGCGGGCTTAGCGAAGGCGCTGCCTCGCCGGACGAACGCGCTTCGGCCGCGAATTCCGCCACCAGGTCGGCACGACTCACCTGATAACCCGCGTATTTCGCCAGCAGGCGAATGACGATGTTTTTCAACTCGCGAACGTTGCCCGGAAAATGGTAGTCGAGCCAGGCGCTGCGCGCGGAGTCGTCCAGCGTGAAGGGCGGGGTGGCGTGATTGGCGACGTAGCGCTGGCGAAAGTGCTCCAGTAACTTGAGCTTGTCGTCCCCCAGGTCGCGCAGCGGCGGCACCAGCAGCGAAAATACCGACAGACGGTGATACAGGTCGGCGCGAAAACGGCCCGCCTTTACCTCCGATTTCAAATCGCGATTGGTGGCGGCGACGATGCGCGCGCGCGAGTGGCGCGACTGGGTTTCTCCGACGCGCTGGAATTCGCCGTTTTCGAGCACCCGCAGCAGTTTCGGCTGCAGTTCCAGCGGCAGTTCGCCGATCTCATCGAGGAACAGCGTGCCTTCCCCGGCATCCTCGAAGTAGCCCGATTTGGCGGTCGAGGCGCCGGTAAAGGCGCCTTTCGCGTAACCGAACAGGGTCGGCTCCACCAGGTTGGCGGAGATGGCCGCGCAGTTGAGCGCGAGAAACGGCAGGTTCGCGCGCGGGCTCAAATCATGCAGGGCCGCGGCCACCCGCTCCTTGCCGCTGCCCGACTCGCCTTCGATCAGGGCCGGAAAAGTCGACGACGCATACAGGTCGATCTGGCTTTTCAGTTTGCGTAGCGGCGGACTGTCGCCGATCAGCTCATCCCGGCCGTTGGCGCTGCCACTCTGGTCCGCCACCTTGAGCGTGCTGAGCAACAGGCGCTTCAATTGGGCCGGATCGCAGGGCTTCGGCACCAACTCGGCGGCACCCAGCGCGCGAGCCCGGCGTGCATTGGAATCCTCGTTTTGGCCCGACAGCACCAGGATGCGAATCGTCGGCGACCAGGCCAGCAGGTCGCCGACCAGCTTGAACCCTTCGGTGGGCGCGTCGGGCAGGGGCGGCAATCCCAGGTCGATCAGCGCCAGCGACGGTTCGAATTCACCGCTTTTCAGCAGCGCCATCGCGTCGGCCCGCGATTCGCGGACATGGATGTCGAAATCCTCGGCGAGCGCGTACGACAGGCTTTCGCCGATCAGTGGATCATCGTCGACGATCAGGAGCGACGGCTTGGAGTTTGCTTCCGGCATGCGATGGCGGGTTAGAGTGGGGGCCCGTTGACAACGGTGTGGCGCTGCCGGGATTATAGGACGGCTGATGGCCGCCTTCGCAGCTTTCGCGCCCGACTTCAGTCTTCGCCCGTGAAGGGAACTTCTTGCCGCGAGATGCCTCTCAGTGACGCCCGTCGCCGAAACGTTGACCGGTTTTTAGGGTAGCGGGTGCGCTGGCGCACATCCGTAATACCCTCAATCGACGTAAGCTTTTCAGGTCGATGCCGCCCAATCCCGGCAACGGCCGGTCGGGGGGCAATGCTAAAATGCGCCGACCCGAGTTGTCGCGCCGATTTCGGCCCGGCCGACCCCAACAAAAAGATCATTCCTTGTCCACATCCGAGCAAGATTTGCTGGTCGAAATCGACAATGTCGATTTTGCCTACGGCCCGCGCCCGATCCTGAAGGGCATCAGCCTGGCCGTGCCGCGCGGCAAGGTGGTCGCCATCATGGGCGGCTCTGGCTGCGGCAAGACC
>CAZCKI010000484.1:0-2825 GCA_964498815.1 uncultured Burkholderiales bacterium | reverse complement strand
CGACATCGATTACCCGATTGCCGAGGAACTGACGCGCGGCAAGACCTCCGTGCTGCTGCGCTTTGACCCTGAGCCGGGACGTACCGCCGGACCGGCGTTCGGCTGCCGTATTTTTGCATCGCCGGCTAGCGTGACCTGAGCGACACATGCGTTATGCCGAGTATCCGCCCGATCCTCGACTGGCCGCATTCGTCCGCTGTTTCTGGGTGTTCGAGCACGCCTTTGCCCCGCATGAGACGCGCGACGAGCGCATCGTCCCGGACGGCAGCCCGGAGCTGATTTTCCATTTCGGCGATCCCTATACAGAAATCCGCGAGATCGACGCGGATCAAGTCGCCGCACGCCAGCCCAAGAGCCTGTTCGCCGGACAGATCACCAAACCGCTGCTGCTGCGCGCGGCCGGTCACGCCGGGGTTGTCGGAGTACGCTTCACGCCCTGGGGTGCGCGCCGCTTCATAGACCGCCCCATGCGCGAAACCGTCGACCGCCGCATCGACTTGCGCGACTTGTGGGTCAGCTCGCTCGATGAACTGGAACAGCGCTTGCACGGCGCCGACAGCGACAGCGCACGCATCGTCGCCATCGAACCCGTCCTGCTCGACAAGGCGGCCCGCAGCAGCCGGACAGACGACGATGCGGTTGCCGCCTGCGTCGCGGAGATGCAGCGCACACAGGAAGCGATCCCGCCGAACCGCATGCGCCGCATCAGCGGGCTCGGCGAGCGCCAATTGGAACGGCGCTTTCTGGATATCGTCGGCTTGTCGCCCAAGCTGCTCGCTTCCATCCTGCGTTTTCGCTCACTGTTCGATGCCTTCCAGTCTTCGGGCGACGCGCCATGGCTGCGCGCCGCCATCGACTCAGGCTACTTCGACCAGGCGCACATGATCCGCGATTTCAAACGCTTTGCCGGCCGGCCGCCGCAGGCGTTTTACCAGTCCCTGTCGGGGCTGTCTGCGGCGATGGTGAGCGCGGACATATAGCGCATGTCGGATTCGTACAAGACACCAGCCCTTCCCCGCCTTAAGCTGGCCGCATCCAATCCATTCAAGGAATAACTCATGAAACTAGCGGCTATCGTCTCCGGCTGCGCGCTCACCCTATCGCTGCCCGCCTTCGCTCAGCAGGTCGAACAACTTGCCTTTATGTCCGGCCATTGGGTACAAAAAAAGAACGGCGAGGAAGTCCAGGAAAACTGGCTGGGCCCGCGCGGCGATGCCATGGTCGCCGTCAATCTCACCTCCCGCGAGAGCGGCAAAACCAGCTTCGAGTTCCTGCGCATCGGCAAGAAGGACGGCAAGATCATTTACCTCGCCAGCCCCGGCGGCAAGCCCGCGACCGAATTTCCGCTGAAGGAACTCAAGGAAAATTCCGTCGTGTTCGAAAATCCCGAGCACGCCTTTCCGACTCGCATCATCTACACCCGCCTCGACGCCAGTACATTGCTGGCACGCATCGAAGGCCGTTTGCACGACAAGGACGTACAGGAAGAATGGCGGTTTACGCGCGCGCCCTGACAAAAAGCCGCCGCGCTAGTGCCCGGCGAAGTCCACCAGCGTGAACACGGACAGCCCGGCATCGCGCAGGCGGTCCGAGCCGCCCAATTCAGGCAAATCGACGATGGCCGCACCCTCCACCACCATCGCACCCAAGCGCTCCAGCAATTTTTTCGCCGCCAGCATGGTGCCGCCGGTGGCGATCAGGTCGTCGACCAGCAACACACGGTCGCCTGACTTGGCGGCGTCGGTGTGCAGTTCCAGCGTCGCTGAACCATATTCAAGGTCGAAGTCCTCTGCAATGGAATCGAAGGGGAGCTTCCCGCCTTTTCGCACCGGCACGAATCCCGTTCCCAATTGATGCGCAATGACGGCGCCGAGAATGAAACCGCGCGCGTCTATGCCCGCCACCACGTCGATCTTGTGGCTCGCGTAATGCGAGACGAAGCAGCGCACCAGCGCCCGCAGGCATTCGGCATCCTGCAATACCGGCGTGATGTCGCGAAACTGGATGCCGGGTTTGGGCCAGTCGGGGACGGTGCGGATGCGGCTTTTGATGAATTCGGTGTCGGTCATATTTCATTGCGCTGCTGCTAACGCGCTCGCTTGAACAGCAATGACTGCTGGCGCTCTTGCAACACCGGTATTAACGCTTTCAACGAACTGGCCGACTGATTGAATCGATTGATGGCGTTGTACATGTCAGGGTCGAGCCCATACGCCTCCTGAAAGATTGGCTCGGCGGCGGCACTGCGTCCGGCGCGAACTTCCTTGGCCCACTTACCATACAAAGCCAAAGCGAGTATGCCTTGCCCGACCCGGTATTGATGTATCGACAACGCTTTGCGAGCGTGTCGCTCGGCATCATCAAAATAACCCTGAATAAAGAGATTATTGGCAACGCTACCCCACGTCCATGCGTCGTTTCCGGCAGCTGCAGCCGTCGCCAATCCTCCCAATTCGAATACCCGGGGATCGTCATCCCCCAAAACAGCGAACCACTGCAACTGCAAGGCCGCATCGATATACGCATTTCGCTGTTGCGCGTCGGTGCCGGGGCCGAGCGCCATGGAGCGCGAATAGTATTCTGCTGCCTTCGCCGGCTGCCTCAATGCCTTGTAGCAAGCACCCTGATTGTTCATAAGCCACGGATTGCTTGACATGAGGTCGGTCGCGCGTTTCAGACTAAGGAGCGCATCCTGGTCGCGACCCTGGAGGTGTTGCACATGGCCCAAGAGCACATAGGTATCCGCGTATTTGGGGTCGAGTTTTTGCGCCTTACGTAACAACGCCTCGGCATCCTCGAGAGTTCCATTGACGAACTCGTATGAC
>CAZCKI010000483.1:0-2838 GCA_964498815.1 uncultured Burkholderiales bacterium | reverse complement strand
TCGTCACCACCGACCGCTTGTCCGCCTACGACGTGATCCTGCCTTCGCCGATTCCGCACAAGGGCGAGATCCTGATTGCGCTCGCCAATTTCTGGTTTGCGAAGCTGAAAGATATCGTGCCCAATCACCTCACCGGTATCGATCCCGAGTCGGTAGTAGCGGCCGATGAACGCGAACAGGTGCGCGGGCGCGCGATCGTGGTGAAGAAATACCAGGTGCTGCCGATCGAGGCGGTGGTGCGCGGCTATCTCGAAGGTTCGGGTTGGCAGGAATACCAGCAGTCTCAATCGGTGTGCGGAGTGCCGCTGCCGCCGGGCCTGCAGCGCGCCTCGAAATTGCCGCAACCGATTTTCACGCCGGCCACCAAGGCCGAGGCGGGCGAGCACGACGAGAACATCGATTTCGCCGCCTGCGAGAAGATCATCGGTGCCACGCGCGCGGCCGAAGTGCGCGACGTCGCCATCCGCCTGTACACGGCGGCAGCCGAATTCGCGCTCGGCAAGGGCATCATCATCGCCGATACCAAGTTCGAGTTCGGCGTCGACGAGGCCGGCAAATTGCACCTGATCGATGAAGCGCTGACGCCGGATTCGTCTCGCTTCTGGCCGCTGGACAGTTACCGCGTCGGCGAGAGCCCGGCCAGTTTCGACAAGCAGTTCATCCGCAACTGGCTCGATGCCATTGGCTTCAACCGCAAACCGCCGGCGCCCGATGTGCCCGCGGAGATCGCACAGAAGACCAGCGACAAATATCGCGAGGCTTTGGTGCGATTGACGGCGAAGTAGGGAAGTTCCTGCCCCCGCGAAGGCGGGGGCCTAATTTTGGTCAATGAAATCGGCGTACAACCTGGGCCCCCGCCTTCGCGGGGGCAGGTCTTTTTATGTTCGCGCTAACGTATACCCACTGAAACAAAATCGGAAATGATCAAAGCCATCTTCCTCGACATGGGCGGCGTCCTGATTCAGCTTGATGCGGAACGCCAGATGCGCGCCTTCGTCGGCGACATCCCTCGCGATGAAATGTGGCGGCGCTGGTTGCTTTCACCGGCGGTGCGTGAGCACGAAGTGGGCCGCATGTCGCCGGAAGATTTCGCGGTGGCGGTGTTACGCGAATTTGGCAGCCCCGCCAGCACCGATACTTTCCTGGAAAGTTTTCACCACTGGATCATCGGGCCGTTTCCGGGTGCGAGCGCCTTGATCGATGAGCTGGCCGCGCGCTACCGCACGGCACTGCTGACCAATACCTGCGCTTATCACTGGTCGCACCCGGCCATTGCCGGCATGGCGCGGCAGTTTCACCACGTGATCGCCTCGCATCTCGCGGCCGTGATCAAGCCGGATCGGGAGTTTTTCGAATTGACGTTGGCCGAGTGCGGTGTCAACGCCGATGAAGCCATTTTCTTCGACGACAACGAAATCAATTGCGAGGGTGCTCGCGCCTGCGGAATTGAATCGCATCGCGTGCTGGGCACGGCGGCGCTGCGCGACGCACTCACCAAGCGCGGATTGTTGTAGTTACTTGTTGTTGTCGCTAGGCTCGCGGCGCTGGATGAACTTGCTGCTGACGATGCCGTCGTCGGTGAAGATCACGCTGAAAAAGGCGTAGTAGCCGTAGGTATCGCGATAGAAGTAATCCCAGGCGGTGGTCTGCGTGCGTTCGAAGCGCACCTTGCGAAACGGCGGGCCGATACGCTGGCGGATTTCGTCAGCGCTTAATCCGCTGTGGATGTCCTGAAACATGCCGTCGGTCAGCACCTGCTCGCGCGCGGTCACGGCGCCACTCGCGTCGACATCGATGCGCCAGGTTTGCGTGCCGGCGGGTGCCGTGGTGTAAAACCAGCGTTCGCCGCCACCCGCCAGCGGCAATTTTAGTTGCGGCGGACCCGAGGCCTCCACGAGTTGCGGCGCGGTGGCGGCCGATTTCACACCCTGGTCGAAGGCACAGCTTGCCAACAGCGCGGCGGCGGCCATCGCGCCGAAACGCAGTATAGATTTTGTTACCATGCTGCTTCCCCTCCAGTCATCGCCATCATGCGCGCTTTCGACACGATCGCTCTCACCCGCGATTTGCTGCACTACAACACCATCAATCCGCCCGGACAGGAGCGTGATTGCGCGCGGCATCTGGGCAAATTGCTGCAAGACGCCGGCTTCGCGGTCAACTATCACGAATTCGCCGACGGCCGCACCAGCCTGATTGCATCCATCGGAGGCAAACACGCCAAGCCGCCGATTTGTTTCACTGGTCATATCGATATCGTGCCGCTGGGCACGGCGGCGTGGGCGCGCGATCCCTTCGCCGGCGAGACCGACGGCGACAAAGTATATGGCCGTGGTTCCACCGACATGAAAAGCGGGATCGCCGCGTCGGTGGCGGCGGCGATCAACCTGGCGCCGCATCTCGCCGACAAGCCCGGCGTGGTGCTGGTGCTGACGGCCGGCGAAGAAATCGGCTGCGAGGGCGCCAAGTATCTCGCGGACCAGAAGCTACTCGGCCGCGCCGGCGCCATCGTCGTCGCCGAGCCGACCGCCAATTATCCGTACATAGGGCACAAGGGTCTCTTGTGGGTGGAAATCGAAACCACCGGCAAGACAGCGCACGGCTCGATGCCCGAGCAGGGCGAAAACGCGATCCTGAAAATGAACCGCGTCATCGACAAGCTCGAACACTTTGACTGGCAGCATCACTGCGGCGCCGATTGCCACCACGTGATGGGCAAGCCCAGCATGAATATCGCCACCATCCACGGCGGCCTCAACACCAATTCGGTGCCCGATTCGGCCCAACTGACGGTGGACATTCGCACCGTGCCGGGTATCGAGCACGCGCACCTGTGCC
>CAZCKI010000482.1:0-2840 GCA_964498815.1 uncultured Burkholderiales bacterium | reverse complement strand
GACGATATTGCAGTTTTCGCAGGCGGGTCGCAGTTCCAGCATGGAGTTCCTCGTCTCTTGGGTCGCAGGCCATTGCGCGGAACGCAATTGTCTCAAATTTTCGGCTGGTGCCATACCGGCTTGAGGCAATCCCCGCCGGCAGCCACCTGCATGCCGTGTTTACTTTCCGCTGCCGCCTTATATTCCCCATGCTGCCGATCGCGTCGGCCTGCAGCGCGATCGGCAATCCGCCCGCCTGTTGCTAATCCTGCGGCGGCCGCAGTCCCTCGGCCGCCGCGAAACCAGTCTAACGGTGCAGCACCGTTTCGACGATGAGCCCGGTCGCGATGGCCACCAGCAGGTAGTCCGCGCCCGACTGCACCCAATAGTAACCGCGCGGAGGCGCATACAGGTAGTGTCCGCGCCAGTCGTTCACCACGTAGTGATAGTGGCGCGCTTCGCGGGGCAGGTAACCACCGCGATAGTAGTGGTGGTATGGACCGGCGCCCCAGCCCTCGCGACGCTCCTCGCGGCGAAACTCTTCGCGGCGCTCATCACGGCGCTCGTCACGGCGATATTCCTGTCCGCGCAACTGACCCTGCCCGCGGTCGTCCTGGGTGGCTCGTTGTTCGCGCCCCCGATCACCGCGTTCATCGCGTCCTTGCGCGAAGGCGGCACCAGTCGACGCCAGAAGGGATACCAGTACTGCGGAAGCGATGATTTTCTTGTTCATGCTGAACTCCAGTGTAGAGTTGGTACGTAGCGGCCAGGAAATGTCGGCCGGTACCGATATAACGGCGCGGCGAAACAGCGCGATGACAGCGGAAGAGGCAGCACAACGGTCAATTGTTACAAGTCGTTGCTTGTTGGGCAGGAAAAATTGGCTCGACTTGTGACTTTGGCTCAACACGATTTGACGTACGTTGCAACAATTCCCGGTGTCCGTACGGCGCTACAATGGCGGCCCGCACAGCTGCGAGCTGCTCGCACCGGATCACGCCATGAATCTCGCCATGTCTAGTGTCATTCCCCGCAACGAAGCCGTTCAACGCCGCATCGACATCCGCTGGCCGGCCCCGCCGCATCGCCCCGAAGGCGTGGAACGAGATGCCTGCCGCCAGCGCATCCTGTCACTGTTGCAACGCGAAGACGCCGTGCTGATAGCGCACTACTACGTCGACCCGGAAATCCAGCAGTTGGCGGAGGAAAGCGGTGGCTGCATCGCCGATTCCCTGGAAATGGCACGCTTCGGCCGCGATCACGCCGCTTCCACCGTGGTGGTGGCCGGCGTGCGCTTCATGGGCGAGACGGCAAAAATCCTCAGTCCCGAAAAGCGCGTACTGATGCCGACGCTGGATGCGGAGTGTTCCCTCGACCTGAGTTGCCCGGCCGACGAGTTTGGCGCGTTTTGCGACCAGCGTCCGGATCGCACCGTGGTGGTATATGCGAATACCTCCGCCGCGGTGAAAGCACGCGCGGACTGGGTGGTGACCTCGAGTATCGCCAAGGACGTAATCGAACATCTCGACGAAAGCGGCGAGAAAATCGTTTGGGCGCCGGACCGTTACCTCGGCGACTACGTGCAGCGCGCCACCGGCGCCGACATGCTGCTGTGGGATGGCGCCTGCGTGGTGCACGAAGAGTTCAAGGCGCGCGCGCTGCAGAGTCTTTTACTTGAATATCCGGATGCCGCCGTACTGGTGCACCCCGAATCGCCGGCGGATGTGATTGCCATGGCTACTGTTGTCGGCTCGACCACGCAGCTGATCCGTGCCGCCAGGGAGCTACCGCAGCAGACCATGATCGTCGCCACCGAAGCCGGCATCTTTTACAAGATGCAGCAGGCCGCCCCCGGCAAAAATCTGATCGCCGCACCCACCGGAGGCAGCGGCGCCACCTGCCGCAGTTGCGCGCATTGCCCGTGGATGGGTATGAACACCCTGCTCAATCTCAAAACTTGTCTCGCCACAGGCAGCAATGAGATCAAGCTAGACGCCGCCTTGTGCGAGCGCGCCATGATCCCATTGAACCGCATGCTGGCTTTTTCCGCCGCACGCAAATGAACGGCATCGCATCTGTAGACAAGGGCGCAATTGCGGCTATGGTCGCCGCTGCCTTGGCGGAGGACGTCGGCAGCGGCGATATCACAGCTCAGTTGGTACCGGCCGCAGCGACAGCGACCGCGACCGTCATCACGCGAGAGCCTTGCGTACTATGCGGCAGCGCCTGGGTCGAGCAGGTATTTACCAGCTTGGATGCCGATATAAAGATCGAATGGGCACACGTCGATGGCGACCATCTGCAGGCGCGCGACACGATATGCACGGTGCGCGGTAATGCCCGCGCCCTGCTGACGGGAGAGCGCACCGCGCTTAATTTTCTGCAAATGCTGTCCGGCGCCGCCACGCTGACCGCGCATTACGCGGCCGCGCTGGCCGGCACCCGTTCCCAATTGCTGGACACACGCAAGACCATCCCCGGCTTGCGGCTGGCACAAAAATACGCGGTGCGCTGCGGCGGCGGCAACAACCACCGCATCGGCCTCTACGACGCCTACCTCATCAAGGAAAATCATATCGCCGCCGCCGGCTCGATCGCGCTGGCAATCGCCGCCGCGCGCACGCTGGCGCCCGGCAAGCCGGTCGAAGTGGAAGTGGAATCGCTATCCCAGCTCGAAGAGGCGCTGGCGCACCACGCCGACATCGTGATGCTCGATAATTTCGACGACGACACCACGCGCGCCGCCGTCGCGCGTACTGCCGGGCGTGCCAAGCTGGAAGCGTCAGGCAATGTCGACCTCAAGCGGCTGGCACAGCTTGCCGCGATGGGCGTCGATTACATTTCAGTGGGGGCACTCACCA
>CAZCKI010000481.1:0-2840 GCA_964498815.1 uncultured Burkholderiales bacterium | reverse complement strand
GTCCAGTTTCACCGGGAAATCTGGCGTGATTGAGGCACTTTCGTGGCGAATGCTCATGATTTACTCCTTGTGAAATTCGCAGGCACCGTTGATACATAGCCGGCTCGCTGTTTGCATTGCCGCCAGCGCCGCGCGCGCCTGCCTGCGTTGCGCGCAATGGGTAAAGAAATTCAGAATGCGATGCAGCCCAAGCGCCGCGATGCGGTAGCGGTTGCGGATCAGCCAGGGATAGGCGCGGATGGCGTAGGGTTTGATCCAGCGGTGGCGCAGGATTCGGCTGACCCAGTCGAGTTCGCCCGCCGCGTAAATGGCGATGAACACGTCCACGCCGCGAATCCACGTGCCAGCCGCGTCGCGCGCGTGGAAAAAATTCATTATTTCCTTGCGCGTTACTGGCAAGTCGCGGTCGTCGAAGTCGGGCGGGCTGCAATCGACCACTACCAATTTGCGGCCAGCGTCGCGCACCGCGATGTTGTTCACTTCGCTGCGGCAAAGCGCGCAGGAGCCGTCGAAATACACCGTCAGCGGAAAATGCAGGTCACTTGGGTATGTGGTTTTCATTTTCGTTATTTCAGTAATTAGTGAAATTACCAAGCAAAAAAATTTCAACCGATACCGGTCTTGTCGTTGATACCGGCCTTGTCCTCGGCGGCGGCCGGCTTGCCGCGCACGAATTGCTGCACCTTAGCGCCCATCTTGATCACCTTCATCATCGTTGCCGGTTCCAGCTTGATCATCTCCGCCGCCCACGACGACAGCGCCTCCATCAGCGCCAGCGTCTCCTTGATGCGCAGTTGCGAAACCCCGTCCTCGGCCTTGAAATCGGGACTTTCCAGGCAGTTGCGCAGCACCGCGATAGTCGGGTCGAATTCACGCAGTTTGCGCTCGCGCACCACCGTGCGGAACAGCTCCCAGACGTCGGTGATGGTCTCGAAGTGTTCGCGTCGGTCGCCCAGCAGCGGCACGGTGCGGATCAGCTTCCAGTTGTCCAGCTCCTTCAGGCTCATGCTCACGTTGGAGCGCGCCACCCCCAGGGTTTCGGTGATGTCGTCGGCATTCAGGGGCCGCCCGGCGATGAACAGCAGGGCGTGGATTTGCGCCACGGTTCGGTTCACACCCCAGGTGGATCCCATCTCCCCCCAGTGGAGCACGAAGCGTTTGGCGACCGGTTTGAGTTCCATATCGCCAATCTACGCTTTCCAGTTATTTCAGTCAATACTGAAATTAAAGATTTTTTGAGCCCCCCGCGACGGGCGGGAGTCGGCGCCTCAAAACAATCTGCGCATCGGATCCGGCAGGTCGCCGTCACCGGATATCGACGCCAAAGTCGCGGCAGTGATGCCCAACAAGTGCGCCCGCCACTCCACCCGCACGCCATCGGGGAGCCCGGCCAGGTCAGCGGAAAATCCAAACGCATCGGCCGCCATTTTGCCGGCCATCGCCGCTGCCGCGAGGGCGAGGACCGGCCGCGCCGAAGGCCAATGACCCCATGCCGCGATCCACGCCAGCATGAAGAGATAGCTCACCACCGCCGACAATCCCCGGTACCCCACCAGGTCGGTTGAGACGAACAGCAGAGCCAGGGCGATGACCGGCGCAATCCAAAGGAACGCTTGCACAACGCGGCCAGCACCCGCCAACTTTTCTGCGCAGGTGCCGGCGACCAATAGCATCACGATGTCGGTAGCCGCATGTTGCCGCGAATAGTGGACCAGATGCGCGGTCCAGAGCCGCCACAGTTCACCGTGCAAAATAGCCGCGCGATCGAATTCCAGTCCGCGTTGCAACCCTTCCGGCGCGAACGCCAGCGCAATAACGGCAATCGCAATCAGCGCAATCAGCGCGCTAGGCAGCGTGGGCCGAACCATGCGCGCGCACCCACACCCATCCGGCCAGCATCAGCAACAGCGCCAGCTCGACCCCGCCGAAAGCGCCACCGCCACGATAACCGGCGCGATTTTCGACACGGAACGCGGCATCGGTCTTGATGCGCTCCTTGAAGGTGTCGAGTTCACTTTGCAGTTGCGGAATCAGTTGCTCGGCGGCGCGGCCGTAGCCCTCGACCTGCGCAGCACGCGACCGCTCGCTGAAGTTGGCAAGGCTGGCGCCGCCCTTCACCTGACTGACACCCGGCGCCCGGAACAGGAGCTTGTGGCTCGCCACGTCGAACACGGAAATATCGAGCATGGTCTGCACGTCGTACTGGTCGCCGTGGATCACGTAGGCGCCGATGATGGTCCAATACAGGAAGGCCAGCGCGTTGCTGTCGTTGAATTGCACCTGGTCGTACGACACCATCGCCATCACATCGACGTTGAACATGCGCGCCACCTGCTCCATGTTTTCAAAGCCGCCGGCCGGACGCAGGTACGGCGTGGGGATGATTTCGATGGCGCCGATATAAGCGTGCTGCGCGAACGCCGCCTTCACCTGTCCCAGCAACTTGATCTTTTCGGCCTCGGCCAAGCTTGCCGCGTAGGCCGGCGCGCGTCCGCCCGAGGGCACAAAGGCCAGGCCCACGCGCACGGGGGGGCGCAGGTAGGTGACCCCCGGCGACAATTGCGGCGCTTCTTTCGCGTTGGGAAACAGGTAATCGACGATGCTGCCGGAGTGCTTGACGTCGCGGTGCGGAAACGCGGATGCGCAGGCACCCAGCAGCGCCGCCAGCAGGCCGGCGGCGAGCAATTTCAATATGGTCATGGTAATTCCCTGAATGGATGAGCGGATCGGCTCGGCGGCATGGGCAATCTGCCCACCACCGGAATGCCACCAGCCTACAGATGTGCAAAATAAATGAAACTGTTACCAATAAAGTTGTAATAAAATCTCATTAAAGTCGC
>CAZCKI010000480.1:0-2843 GCA_964498815.1 uncultured Burkholderiales bacterium | reverse complement strand
CAACCCGGCCGAATTGTGGGAGGCGCGCGGCGAAGACCTGTGGAAGCAGAAGCGCGGACCCAACAAGGTTTCGTTGGAAAAATGCGACCTGGGCAAGGGTCCGGGCGTGGTAAAGGGCGCCTACACGGTGCTGCCCAAGTATTTCGACGACACCGACAAGGTCGAAGACCTGGAAACGCGCCTGGTCAGTTGCATGGTGCTATTGCAGGGCTTCAGCTACGCCGACGCGAAGAAGAATCCTTTCGGCGGTCCCGACCTGAAGTCGGACATGGAAGCGCTGGTCGCCTACATTACGGCGCAATCGCGCGGCATGAAGATGGCGGTGAGTGCGACGCACCCCAAGGAAAAAGAGGCCTACGACATCGGCAAGAAGATTTTCTATCATCGCGGCGGCCCGCACGACTTCGGCTGCGTGACCTGCCACGGTGCCGACGACAAGCGCATCCGCCTGCAGGACCTGCCCAACCTGTCGCGGCAGGCCGACGCGCAGCGCGCCTACACCACCTGGCCCGCCTATCGCGTATCGCAGGGGGAAACGCGCTCGTTCCAGTGGCGGCTGTTCGATTGCTTTCGCCAGCAGCGTTTTCCGGAGCTAGATTTCACCTCGCAAGGTTCGGTGGCTTTGACAATGTACCTTGCCAAGAATGCCAACGGCGGCGTGCTCAGCGCGCCTTCGATCAAGCGTTAGGAGGGACTACATGAAAAAAATAGTCATTGCTGTGTTGGCCGCTTCGGTTTGCATCGGAGCGCAGGCCGCCGACGACAAGGTCGCGCAGGTCATGAAGTCCTCCTTCAAGGAACGCGGCCAGGCCAAGCTCGATCGCCTGGAACAGGACGAGACCATGGTGCTGTGCACTCAGTACGGCGGCAAAGCCATACCCAAGGACGTCGCAAAAAAGATTGAGACCATCAACCAGAAGCTGATCAAGCTGCCGGCCGACGGCGTGCTGCTCGGCGACTGGAAGGAAGGCGAAAAGATCGCTCAGTCGGGTGTTGGCAAGCAGTTCAGCGATAACCCGGCTGCGCCCGCCGGCGGCAACTGCTATGCCTGCCATCAGTTGACGCCTAAGGAATTGTCGTTCGGCACCATCGGTCCCAGCCTGCGCAATTACGGCAAGACGCGCGGCAATACCAAGGAAGCGCAGCAATACACCTTCGGCAAGATCTACAACTCGGAAGCGTACTCGGCGTGCACCAATATGCCCCGCTTCGGCCACAACGGCGTGCTGACCGAGAAGCAGATCAAAGATGTGACTGCGCTGCTGCTGGATCCCGAATCGCCGGTGAACAAGTAGTCTCGATCGCGTTCCTGAGATAGTTTAGAACCCTCTCCCTCTGGGAGAGGGCAGGGGTGAGGACGGGAATTCGCGTCGCACGCGACGCGCCGACCGAACGGTTGCCGGATGCAGCCGGCAACGCGCCCTGCAAGGGAGGGTGAGCCTGGCACCATCACTTTCAAAGGAGGCGAAGAATGCGTATCTTCTTGATCGCAGCGGTACTCTATGTGCTGGCATTGCAAGTGGCATCCGCCGCCGAAGCCACCTTCACCACCAAGTCGCTGATGCCGGAAATCGCCCTGAAGGCCGCACAGGCCGCCTTGGCGCAATGTCGCAAGGACGGTTTCCAGGTGGCGGTAGCCGTGGTCGATCGTTCGGGTATCGCGCAAGTAATGCTGCGCGACCAACTCGCGGGCCCGCATACCGCCGACACCGCCGTCAACAAGGCCTGGACGGCGGCCAATTTCAAGATAGCCACGGGTGAGCTTGCACAGGAAACCCAGGCCGGCAAACCGATGAGCGGCCTGCGGCAAAACCCGCGCGTGGTCGCAGTCGCCGGCGGCTTGATGATCCAGGGCGGCGGGGTATTGCTGGGCGCGATTGCCGTCTCCGGCGCGCCCGGCGGCAGTGCCGACGAGGCTTGCGCCGCAGCCGGCATCAAAGCCATCAGCGATGACATCGAGTTCTAGAAAGCGCGCATGCCGAACCTGAGCCGCCGTGAATTCCTGCACCTGCTGGCCGTCGCTTCGGCGGGGGGCCTGGCCTTGGAGCGCGCGGCCGCTGCGCCCAATAGCAATGCGCTCTACGACATTCCGCGCAAGGGCAATGTGCATTTCCTGCACATGACCGATTGCCACGCACAGCTATTGCCGAGCTATTTTCGCGAGCCGAGCGTCAATATTGGTTTGGGCAGCGCCAGCGGACGGCCGCCGCATCTGGTCGGCGAGCACCTGTTGAAATATTTCGGCATCGCCCCGGGTACGCCGGAAGCGCACGCCTTCACCTACCTCGATTTTGAAAAGGCGTCGCGCACCTTCGGCAAGGTGGGTGGTTTTGCGCATATCGCCACGTTGGTGAAACGTCTGAAGGCCTCGCGTCCGGGAGCCATCCTGCTAGACGGCGGCGATACCTGGCAGGGCAGCGCCACGGCGCTCTGGACCCGGGGGCAGGATATGGTCGAGGCCAGCCTGCAACTCGGCGTGGAATTCATGACCGCACACTGGGAAATGACACTAGGCGACCAGCGCGTGCTGGAAGTCATCAACAAGGATTTCAAGGGCAGGATCCAGTTTCTGGCGCAAAACATCCGCACCGCGGATTTCGGCGACCCGGTGTTCGAACCGTTCGCGATGCGGGAAATGAACGGCGTACCGGTTGCCATCATCGGCCAGGCGTTTCCATACACACCGGTCGCCAACCCGCGCTATTTCACGCCCGACTGGACCTTCGGCATCCAGGAAGAGGACATGCAAAAGACCGTGGACGCGGCGCGCGCCAAGGGCGCGCAGGCCGTCGTGCTGCTGTCGCACAACGGCATGGACGTGGACCTGAAAATGGCCACGCGCG
>CAZCKI010000479.1:0-2849 GCA_964498815.1 uncultured Burkholderiales bacterium | reverse complement strand
GAGTGGCGGGTGGGGAGGGGGAGCGCGGCGGTCATCAGAAAAGCGCCGTCGCCGATAACCGCGCTGCCACGACATTGCAGAAAAAACTTGCCGCGAGCATCGAATCCAGCCCGCGAATACAGGCAATCCGCGCGCAGATCGCGCCCATCCAAGCCGCCATGGCGCAACGCCGGACAGTGGGAGATGCCGTCGCGCCGCAAGGCCGCTTCGCCGCCATACAGCGTGTGGAGGAGAGTGAAGAAGAACCTCAGCAGGGGCAGTTCGAGCCCCCCCGCGCCAACAACACCGGCTTGCCTGATTCCTTGAAATCGGGCATCGAAAACCTCTCCGGTTTCTCGATGAACGACGTGAAGGTGCACTACAACTCTCCCCAGCCCGCGCAACTGCAGGCGCACGCCTACGCGCAAGGCTCGGACATCCATTTGGCTCCGGGTCAGGAGCGCCATTTGCCCCACGAGGCCTGGCACGTCGTGCAGCAAAAACAGGGCCGCGTCTCCGCCACCTTGCAGGAGAAAGGAGCGGCCATCAACGACGATACCGGTCTGGAAACCGAGGCGGACGCGATGGGCGCGAAAGCACGCGACTTCACTGCCGGCGCCATAAGCCAACTAAAGTGCGATAAATGCGATGGAGAAGAGGATCACGCGGTACAAAGAAAAGCCGTCGTACAGCGTTATAAAGACTGCACCGGGTCCGACCACGCGACCACCGTGCCGCACCAATGGGTTCAAAACCAGTACATCACTGCGTACGGCGGTGTGCGGGAGTTTTATTTCGAGTGGGGCGAGGGCGGTTCGCATTTCTTTGTCGATATAGTTGACGGCAAGGAGATTTATGAAATCAAGCCGAAGGGGAAAGGCAACGCGGGACTGAATGCCGCCCGCAGCGAAGCCAACGAGTATCTGGAGAAGTTGAATGAAGACGGGTATGGATGCAAGAACTACGATTACGTGCTGGGGGCCACTTTCGGCACCGTGTGGCAGGAAACGGGGTTCGGCAGGAAATTTACGGCGTGGAGTCCCGAAAAAGGGGTGATCTTGTACACAAATGAAGAGGAATAGTCTGAACACCTGCGCTTTCCCGGCAATCGGATCGACACCGAAAAGGTGTTGCGCGAATACAACTATGTCGATTGTGACAATTGTTTTTCGGTTTGAATGGAATAAAATATTTTCTAACAAAAAAGTAGCGCCCGTTTAGATCGGACAGAAGAAAGCAGTCGGTCCGATGGCGAGGCCGCCACGCGGTGTCCGCCTCTAAGAACAGCGTCTTTCCAACAAATAAGGGGTACGTCACATGCGTAGAAATACCTTTCCCGTCCGGCTCGCGCCGCGCACTGTCGTCGGAATCCACGTTGCTGCTGCTTTGGCCTGCAGTGCCATCCTGCATCCTGCGTTCGCGCAAGAAGCCAAAGCCGGCGACAAGGAAGTCGGCAAACTCGACGCCATCGTTGTGACCGCCGAGCGCCGCTCGGAAAACATCAAGGATGTTCCCAATTCCGTTACGGCCTTGAAAGGCGAAGCGCTCGATGCGATTAATTCGAGTGGCCAGGATATCCGCATGCTGGCCGCGCGCATCCCCAGCCTCAATATCGAATCCTCCTTCGGTCGCGCCTTTCCGCGCTTTTATATCCGTGGCCTCGGCAATACCGATTTCGACTTGAACGCTTCCCAGCCGGTTTCGCTGGTATACGACGACGTGGTGCAGGAAAACCCGATCCTGAAGGGCTTTCCGATATTCGACCTGGACCAGATCGAAGTCCTGCGCGGGCCGCAGGGCACGCTGTTCGGCCGCAACTCGCCGGCCGGTGTCATCAAATTCGATTCGGCCAAGCCGCGCCGTCAGCAGGAAGGCTATCTCAACGTTTCCGACGCCACCTACCAGACCACCAATATCGAGGGCGCCTACAACGTGCCGCTGAGTCCCGATTGGGCGGCGCGTTTTTCACTGCAGGCCCAGCATCGTAACGACTGGGTGCATAACACGGTGGCGCGCGGCCCGTCGCAGAACCTCGAGGGTTACACCGACAACGCCGGCCGTTTTCAACTGATGTATCAGCCCAGCAACGGCTTCAGCGCGCTGTTCAATTTCCATTTCCGCGACTTGAAGGGTTCCGCGCGCCTGTTCCGCGCCAATATCATCAAGAAGGGCAGCAACGATCTGGTCGACGGCTTCGATCCGGCCAAAATTTCCATCGACGGCACCAATCACCAGGATCTGACCAACAACGGCGCCAGCATGCGCCTGAAGTGGGACTTCGGCGACACCGTCCTCAATTCCATCACCGGCTACGAACACGTTACCGCCTATAGCCGCGGCGATATCGATGGCGGCTTTGGCGCCTCGTTCGCACCGCCCATGGGTCCGGGGTTCATCCCCTTCCCGGCGGAGTCGGCCGACGGGCTACCCAAGCACCGGCAGATCACCCAGGAGTTCCGTCTGGAATCCAAGGGCAAGGGACCGACCAAGTGGCTGGCGGGTCTCTATTATTTCGACGAAGACATCACCATCGACAGCTTCGATTACAACACTCTCGGCGGCGGCGCGCAGGACGGTTACGCGAAGCAAAACCAGAAGAACAAGGCCTATGCGGTGTTTGGCTCGGTCAACCAGCAGATCACCGACAGCTTCGGCGTGCGCGGCGGCCTGCGTTACACCAGCGACAAAAAAGATTTCTCGGCGCAGCGCTTCGTGTCGCCGTTCGGCGCGGGCGCCATCGGCCCGCTCACCGCCAACCCCAGCGCCAACGACACCAGCTGGGATTTCTCCGGCACCTACGCGGTGGACAAGGATGTCAATCTGTATGCCCGCGTCGCCAAGGGCTTCCGCGCGCCGTCGATCCAGGGGCG
>CAZCKI010000478.1:0-2853 GCA_964498815.1 uncultured Burkholderiales bacterium | reverse complement strand
TGGGCCGCACCGGCGACATTGGCCTGTTCAAGATCGTGTCCGAAGGCGGTGTCGCGGCCGGCGTGCGGCGCGTGGAAGCGGTGGCAGGATCGGTAGCCTTCGACTACGTGCAGAACCAGGAAAAGCAGTTGATGCAATCGGCGGCCTTGTTGAAAGCGCAGCCTCAGGAAGTGGAAGCGCGCATCGCCCAGGTACTCGATAACGTGAAGGCGCTGGAAAAGCAGCTCGCGCAGCTGAAATCGAAGCTGGCAGCGTCGGCGGGCGACGACCTCGTCAACCAGGCTGTCGATGTGGCCGGCGTGAAACTGCTGGCCGCCAAGCTGGAAGGCGTCGACGCCAAGGGCCTGCGCGACACCATGGACCAGCTCAAGAACAAGCTGAAGTCGGGCGTGATCGTGCTGGCGGTGGTGGAGGGCGGTAAGGTGCAGATTGCAGCCGGTGTGACACCGGACTTGATCGCCAAGTACAAGGCCGGCGAGCTGGTCAATCACGTTGCGCAGCAAGTAGGTGGCAAGGGTGGCGGCAAACCCGATATGGCGATGGCAGGCGGCACCAACCCGGCGGGGCTGGATGGCGCGCTGGCGTCGGTCAAAGATTGGGTTGCGGGTAAATAGCCCGATGTACCGATTCTGCCCCCGCTGCGCATCCCCCTTGGCAGAACGCGAGTTCGCCGACGACGGTGGTGCGCGCATGCGCCTGGCCTGCGCCAGTGTGGGCTGCGAATTCGTGCACTGGAACAATCCGGTCCCGGCGGTGGGTGCGCTGGTTGAGCACGAGGGTGAGATTATCCTTGCGCGCGGAGCAGGGTGGCCGGAAGGCGCCTTTGCGCTGGTCACCGGCTACCTGGAAAAGAACGAAGACCCGGTGACGGGTGTTGCGCGCGAAGTGAAGGAAGAGCTGGACCTCGACGTGATCGAAACCAACATTATTGGCAACTACATTTTCGAGCGTAAGAATGAGGTGATGCTGTGTTATCACGTCATCGCCACCGGCGAAGTGAAGCTCTCGCCGGAATTGATCGACTATCGCCGTTACCAGCCGCACGAATTGCGTCCCTGGCCGCGCGCCACCGGGTTGGCCGTAGCCGACTGGATGCGTTCACGCGGGTTGGAAGTGCAATTTATCGACCGGCCGTCGTCGGCGTCGAAGCCAAAGGACTGAAACGTGGACACCAAGAAAGTCGCACCCGCCACCGTCGCCGCGCAGGCGCTGGGTCACGTCGACGCGGTGACCAAGGAAATCGTCGGCAACATCCACACCTCGACTACGTACATCCGCGACGAGGACAACCAATACCGCTCGGGCCGCGTGTATGCGCGCGACCACAACCCCACCTTCGAGCCGGCCGAACAGGTGTTGACGGCGCTGGAGCAGGGGCACGCATCGTTGCTGTTCGCATCGGGCATGGCGGCGGCGACGGCGGTGTTCCTGGCGTTGTCGCCCGGAGATCATGTACTGGCGCCAAAGGTGATGTATTGGTCGCTGCGCAACTGGCTAAATAATTTCGCGCGGCATTGGGGTTTGCAGGTCGAGTTCATCGACATGGATCAGCCGGACGCTGTGCGCCGCTCTCTGCAGCCCGGCAAGACTAAACTGGTCTGGCTGGAGACTCCCGCCAATCCGACCTGGTCGATCACCGATATTGCGTTGACGGCTGAGATTGCCCACGCTGCGGGTGCTGCCGTCGCGGTCGATTCGACCTGCGCTACGCCGGTGCTATCGCAGCCGCTGGCGCTCGGCGCCGATATCGTCATGCACGCCGCCACCAAATATCTGAACGGTCATTCCGACGTCATCGCCGGTACCCTCACAACACGCGAGGATTCGCCGTTGTGGCAGCGCATCAAACCGCTGCGCGCGCAGCTCGGCGGTGTGCCGGGGCCGTTCGAGGCCTGGCTGCTGGCGCGCGGCATGCGCACGCTGTTTCCGCGCGTGCGTGAGGCGTGCCGCTCGGCGCAAAAGATTGCAGAACATTTTCACGGTCATGCTCGTGTCGGCGAAGTGTTGTACCCGGGCCTGCCTTCGTTCGCGGGGCACGCAGTGGCGGCGAAGCAGATGCACGGCGGCTTTGGCGGCATGTTGTCGATACGTGTGAAGGCGGGCGAAGCGGCTGCGATTGCCACGGCTGCCAGGGTGCAGATCTGGAAACGCGCGACTTCACTGGGTGGCGTGGAAAGCCTGGTCGAGCATCGCGCCAGCGTGGAGGGCGCGGGAACGCCGGCGCCCGGCGACCTGCTGCGCCTGTCAGTGGGTATCGAAGACGCGGGCGATCTGATCGCCGACCTGGAACAGGCGCTGGCTGCCGCAGCATGAGCCAGGCAACGATAGACCGCATCCGCAACTACCTGTTGCGTGCCGAACTTACCGAGTTGCACGCGCATGTGCCGCAGATCGAAGCGGCCCTGCACGGATTCATTCAGGCGCTGGGCGATCTGCCCGCGCGGCTGAGCGACGATGCGCTCTACACCTACTCGGTACCGATGCTGTCCGAAGACGGCTCCTGCTCGCTGATCGAAGAGTTGTCGCCGGTGCCGTACGACCTGACGTCGATCCTGGATGGCCGCAACGAAGCGAACCAGCGAAAACTCCTGTTGCTGAACCAGTTGGTCGAACACGCCACGCAACTGACCGGCGCCGATTGGCTGGGCATCTATCAATCGCGACGCAATGCAGGCGGTGAACCGGTACTGGTGAAGCTCGCCTATCGTGGCCGCCCCAGCCGCGCCGAATTTCCGTTGAGCGCCGATTTCGCCAAGGGCAGCACCAATAGCACCGTCGGTCTCTCCGGTCTGGGTACAGTGATCGCCGACGTCGCGGCGTACACGGCGGCGGGCGGCGGGTTTTACGTCTGCG
>CAZCKI010000477.1:0-2857 GCA_964498815.1 uncultured Burkholderiales bacterium | reverse complement strand
CCATCGCCGGCACCCACGGCAAGACCACCACCACCTCGCTGATTGCGCACGTGCTGGGTGAGGCGGGGCTGGACCCCACCTGCGTGATCGGCGGGCGCCTCAATTCCATCGGCACCAACGCGCGCTTGGGCAAGGGCGAGTACCTGGTCGCGGAAGCCGACGAGTCCGATGCCTCCTTCCTGTTCCTGCAACCGATGTTGGCGGTGGTCACCAATATCGACCAAGACCACATGGAAACCTACGAACACGACTTCGCCAAATTGAAGACGGCGTTCGTCGAGTTTCTGGAACACTTGCCGTTCTACGGCCTCGCCGTGCTGTGCGCGGACGACGCCAATGTGCGCGAAATCCTGCCGCGCCTGACCAAGCCGTTCATCACCTATGGACTCAGCGAACACGCCGAGCTGCGCGCCGTCAATGTCCAGGCTGCGGGCGGCAAGATGCGTTTCACGGCGGTATCGTCCAACCCGGTGCGGCGCGATCGAACGGTGCTCGACTGCGAGTTGAACCTCGCCGGCCTGCACAACGTCGGCAACGCACTCTCGGCCATCGCCATCGCGCGCGAAATCGGCATCGGTGACGAGCACATTGCGCACGCACTCTCCACCTTCGGCGGCGTCGGCCGGCGCTTCCAGCGCTATGGCGAAATCGCCTGCGAGGGCGGCACCTTTACCCTGATCGACGACTACGGACATCACCCGGCCGAGATGGCTGCGGTACTGGCGGCCGCGCGCGGCGCGTTTCCCGGCCGCCGCATCCTGCTTGCCTTCCAGCCGCATCGGTTCACGCGCACACGCGATCTGTTCGAGGATTTCGTCAAGGTGTTGTCCACGGCGGACGAGCTGGTGCTGGCCGACGTCTATCCGGCCGGCGAAGCGCCGATCGTCGCCGCCGATGGTCGCGCGCTGATGCGGGCGTTGCGCGTGGCGGGCAAAGTCGAGGCGAGCTTCGTCGCGACGCCGGCGGAGATGCCGGAAGCGATTGCTTCGCGCGCCAGGGCCGGCGACGTAGTCATCACCATGGGAGCGGGCTCGGTCGGTGGTGTTGCGCCCGCCATTGCCGGCTCAGTTGACAAACCCGGCGGCGGCGAGTGAGATGAATATGAGCGACCAACAAAGTCTCGCCCCGGCCGGCATTCGCGGTGAGCTGCGTTTCGACGAGGCGATGTCGCGTCACGTATCGTGGCGTGCCGGCGGGGCGGCACGGCGCTTTTTCAAGCCCGCCGATCTTACCGATCTGCGGGCATTTCTGCCGACCTTGCCGCCGCAGGAAGCGATTTTGTTCGTCGGCCTCGGCAGCAACCTGCTGGTGCGCGACGGGGGATTCGACGGCACCGTGATCCTGACCACGCCATTGCTGTCGGGTCTCGCCATGGGAGACCAACCGTACTCGGTCGATGCCGGCGCCGGCGTCCCTTCGCCGCACGTCGCCAAATTTGCCGCGCGCAATCACTGCGCGGGCGCCGAGTGGCTGGCCGGCGTGCCGGGTACCGTCGGCGGTGCTCTGGCCATGAACGCCGGCTGCTACGGCACCGAGACCTGGGAGCAGGTCGCGTACTGCACGACGATCGACCACCAGGGCGTACTGCATACGCGCACCGCCGCCGACTTCGAAATCGGCTACCGCCATGTCGAATTCAAGGTGAGGGGTGAGGAGGAAGGCGTGAAGAGAGGCAGCGCGCCACCATCCCCTCGCTCCTCACGCCTCACGCCTTACCAAGAAGAATGGTTCGTCGCCGCGCGCTTCCAGTTCGCCGCAGGTGACGCAAGCACCGCGCAGGCACGCATCAAGGAGTTACTCGCCAAGCGCATGGCCGCGCAGCCGCTCGACAAGCCCAATGCTGGTTCCACCTTCCGCAATCCGCCGGGCGACCACGCCGCACGGCTGATCGAGTCGTGCGGACTGAAGGGATACACCATCGGCGGCGCGCAGGTGTCGATCAAGCACGCCAATTTCATCATCAACCTGGGCGACGCGAAGGCCGCCGATATTGAGGCGATGATCGATCACATGCAGGCCACTGTGAAGGAAAAAACCGGCGTGGAACTGGTGCGCGAAGTCAGAATCGTGGGAAAGAGCGCATGAGTATCGACGCCAAAAAAATGGGAAAAGTCGCGGTCCTCATGGGTGGGCAATCGAGTGAGCGCGAGATCTCCCTCATGTCGGGGAACGGTGTGCTGGCTGCCTTGCGCGAAAAGGGGGTCGACGCGCACGCCTTCGATCCCGCCGTGCTGTCGCTGTTCGACCTGCCGCGCGAAAAATTCGAACGCGTCTTCATCGCCCTGCACGGCCGCTTCGGTGAAGACGGCACCGTGCAGGGCCTGCTGGAAATCATGAAGATTCCCTATACCGGCTCGGGCGTGATGGCTTCGGCGCTGGCGCTCGACAAATGGCGCACCAAGCTGATCTGGCAGGCGTCCGGCATCCCCACGCCACGCTATGTCCTGCTGACACCGCAATCCGATTGGGTGGCGGTCATCGAACAACTGAAGTTGCCGCTGATCGTGAAGCCGGCCTGCGAAGGCTCCTCGATCGGCGTAACCAAAGTGATGACAGCTGCCGACCTGCCGGCGGCGTTCGATTTCGCCTATCGACTCGATCGCCTGGTGATCGCCGAAGAGTTTGTCGCCGGGCAGGAGTTGACCGCGAGCGTGCTGGACGGTGTGGCGCTGCCGCTGATTCGCATCGAAGCGCCGGAAGGCAAGTACGACTACCAGAACAAGTATTTCACCGACGTGACGAAATACCACTGTCCGGCCGGGATTCGCGCCGACCTGGAAGAGGAGATTCGCGCCGTCACGCTACGGGCTTTCCAGGTGCTCGGCGCCGAAGGCTGGGGACGCGCCGACCTGATGCT
>CAZCKI010000476.1:0-2858 GCA_964498815.1 uncultured Burkholderiales bacterium | reverse complement strand
GGGCGTGTTCAAGGAAGCGAAAGTGCGCGTGGCGTAGTCGCTGATCAGGTTCCAGGTGGCGGCGCCGTCGGTGGAGCGCCACATGCCGATGTCGCCGGCCATGAGGTGATTGGCGTTGGTCGGGTCGACCCAGATGACGAGATCGTAATTCGACTGATCGCGCCAGGAATTGACCGCGCGCGTGGCTTCCTTGGCGCGGCCCAGCGACACCCAGGTGGCGCCGCCATTGTCGGAGCGCAGGATTTCGGTGAACTTGTTGATGTCGTTGAGCGGCGGGCCTGCGGCGGCGAAGATGCGCCCCGGCACCGACTTGGCGTAGGCCACCTCGATGCGGCGACGGCCGTCCTCGGTGTTGCCGGGATACTGCGCATTGGTCTGCCAGGTAGCGCCGAAATCGTTGCTGGTCTGGATCGCGCCGTAGGAGGTGGTGGCGATCAGGTTGGACGGCGTGTTCGGGTCCATCTTCAGCGAATCGGTATGGGACGGGAAGGTGAAGGTGGTGCCGGTGGCGGTGATGGGGATGGCCGGCGCGGCCAGTGTCCAGGTCGCGCCGCTGTCGGTGCTACGCCAGATGCCGCTGCTGCCGGCCGCGATCACCATCAGGTTGGTTTGCACCGGGTGGATCACCATCGCGCGCGCGTTGAGCAATGCGGTGGCCGCATCGCCGGTGGCGGCCAGGGCCTGCCAGGTGTTGCCGCCGTCGCGCGTAACGATCATGCCGATGCTGGTCAGCACTTCGCCGGTGGTGGCGAAGACCGTGTTCGGATTGCCCGGCATCATGGTCATGCTGTAGATGCCGACAGCACCCACGGTGCTGTCGGTGGTGGCGCGCCAGGTCTGCCCGGCGTCGGTCGATTTCCACACGCCGCCGGAAACCGCGCCCAGCCAGACCACGTTGGGATTGGTCGGGTCGATCAGCAGGGACCGCAGCCGCCCGCCGGTGCTGCCGGGGCCGAGGCTGGTCCAGACCGAATTGTCGGTCGCGGTGCGGATCGAGGCGCGGCCCGGCGAGGCGCCTTGTTGCAGGCGTTGTTGCAGCGAGCGTTGCGCGGCTGCCGCGTACTGGGCGGCGAAGTCGGGCTGGTTGCCGCCGTTGAGCCGGCTCAGGCGGTATTCGAAGTCGGGGCTCGCCACTGACGTCGCGGGCGGGGTGCGGCCCTTGGCCAGCGTGTTGAGTTTGCGCTTGAAGGGTGAGTTGCAATACGCCTGCAGGGTCACGTTGCGGTTGGCGAGGATGGTGCGGAACGTGGCTTCCGGCATGTGCAAGGCGGATGCGACGTTTGCGAAGGTGGGATCGGCCGGGCAGTGCAGGTCGCCGGCGATGGCGGATTCGGTGGTGCCGGGTGCGACGGCCTCGGGTGCGGAGACGATGGCGGGCAGCGCTTTGCGCTCCGCCGGCATCCCGGTACACGCTGCCAATACGCCACTACCCATCAGCAACGCGATTCGCACGCGCGCTGGTCCCCCAATGAAGCTCTTCATCGCTGCCTTTCCCCCTGAAAAAGCCAATGGCCGCGCGCCTATGCGTGCTGCGGGTAGATTACCGGAAACCTGCCGATTGGGCTATCGAGGCCGAGCGGGGGTGGGCTGGAGCGGTTGTTCCGATAGACGAAACCGCGAAAGGGCGGGGCTGCGGCGCTCCGCAGTCCAGACTATTGTCTCGCAGCCACCCCAAGTACAGGTTGTTTGGTACGAAAGGAATCAGTCGATTCCTCATGCCACGGGAAACGGCCAAGCTTCGACGGCCACACGACTTGCTGCACAGGAAAATTTTCTCCCTCGTAGTACCAAAGGGCGGCTCCAACATGATCCGGATATTCTTGTAACGGGACCGGCACGAATACGCAAGAATATCCTTCGAGAAGCTCATCAGTTGGCTTGTCGACGTCCAATGGTTGTCCGCGAGCCGCGGCCTCAGCGGCAATTCTCAAGATCACGTGTGCGGTTTCTCCAGGGAGACCATAGATAAGTAACTCCGGGTAGCCATAAGATTCGAAGAGGCCAATCGTGTACGTGAACGTTTCCGTCTCGGCGTCACCCATGACTTTGATGCAATGCCATCCGAACTTGCGGATGTCATCCAGCAATTTCTGTTCAACGGAGTCTGATGCTTGAGTGCGGGGCATTGGGCGGTGGCTAGAAATTGGTAAGCGGGCAGAGTCGAGTGTACCCAAGGTGTTGCGATCAGGGCTATTTCAACGCATCCCACTCGGCCTGCGTCGCTTCGTTCTTCTGATACTCCATCAGCGTTTTCCACGAACCCTTCTTCACTAACAGCTCCTCGAAGTGCACATAGCTCCGTTCGGTCTTGCCGTCCGGACCGGTGGTGGCGTACAGGAATATGCCGCTCTCGTGCGCGGTGGTGGCGTCACCGATGCGCTTGCTGAATCGAAACTCGACGCTGGCTTTGCGCTTGCCGGCCTTGGTTTCGTCCAGGCCTGCCTTCCACCTTGCCAGCGCATTGGCGATGGGCGTGGTGGACTTCAGCGAGACCAATATCGCATCGTCGTGATAGGTCGCCTTCATGCCCTCGAAATCGCCTTCGCGCACGGTGCGGGAGATTTCGTTCCAGAAGGCGTCGAGTTCGGCTAGGCGGGGGTTGGCGTCGGCGGCACGCGTGCTTTGCGCTACTCCCAGAGAGAGAAGTATCAGGACAAACGAAGACAGGAGTTTCTCTACGGGTGGAGTCATGGAGATGAATGCCCTTAAGTTGGAGATAAAGAAACCCGTTTCGACATTTGTGAGAATAGTCGGCCAAGATCCATTTTTTTAGAGTCGCTTATTAATTAGGATTTTGTCAGCCCGGCGATCCCATAACCCAAAGGCGGGAAGTGTACCAAAGCGTTCTTTAAAAACGA
>CAZCKI010000475.1:838-2860 GCA_964498815.1 uncultured Burkholderiales bacterium | reverse complement strand
TGACGTCGGGCGAGTTGATCGCGATGCTGGACACGACCGCGGCGGCCACTGCGGCTGCGACACCGGCGGCAGTGCCGGCCGCTGTTACCGAAAAGGCGCCTGCGCCGGTCGCTGCCCCGGCCATGAGTCCTGCCGCGGCCAAGATTGCGGCCGAACAAAATATCAAGCCTGCCGACGTGGCCGGCACCGGACGCGGCGGAAGGATTACCAAGGAAGATGTCATCAACAAAGCCGCTACACCGGCGGCGGCATCCGCACCGGCGGCTGCAGCTGCGGCCGTGCTGTCCAGCGGACCGCGCACCGAGCAGCGGGTGCCGATGTCGCGCCTGCGCGCGCGCATCGCCGAGCGCCTGGTGCAATCGCAATCGACGGCCGCCATCCTCACCACGTTCAACGAAGTGAACATGGGTCCGGTGATGGCGATGCGAAATCTCTACAAGGACAAGTTCGAGAAGACGCACGGCGTCAAGCTGGGCTTCATGAGTTTCTTCGTCAAAGCCGCCGTACACGCCTTGAAGAAATATCCTATCGTCAATGCGTCGATCGACGGCAACGATATCGTCTATCACGGCTTTTACGATATCGGCATCGCGGTCGGCTCCGAGCGCGGACTGGTGGTGCCGGTGCTGCGCGACGTCGACCAGATGTCGATCGCCGACATCGAGAAGAAAATCGCCGAGTACGGCCAGAAAGCCAAAGACGGCAAGCTCACCATCGAAGAACTGATCGGTGGCACCTTTTCCATTTCCAACGGCGGCGTGTTCGGTTCGATGCTGTCCACACCCATCATCAATCCGCCACAGTCGGCCATTCTCGGCGTGCACGCCACCAAGGAGCGTCCGGTGGTGGAGAACGGGCAGATCGTGATCCGGCCGATCAATTACCTGGCGCTCTCCTACGATCACCGCATCATCGACGGCCGCGAGGCGGTGCTGTCGCTGGTGGCGATGAAGGAGGCGCTGGAAGATCCGGCCCGCCTGTTGCTGGACATTTGACCGGGCCCGCTGTGCGGCCGCAATGCAGGTACCGGCGATAGATGGCAAAGACGCGATGGACCGCCTCGAGCCTGGCCCTGCAGTGCGCGTTCTTTCTGTTGGGAGCGGTCCTCACCGGATTCCTGACGGTGTTGTTCGCCAAGCTGCTGGGGCAGTACCTGCGACCGCATTTTTCGGCGGTGCTGGGCGTGGGGCTGGCGGTGAGTCTCACCCTGTGGCTTTCGCAACTATTGAAGCGGCCACCGTTTTTGTTGAAAGGCGCTTCACCCTTGATCGCCGGTTTTTGCGCGGGTCTCGGCGTCCATATTTCGCGCGTTTGGCTTACTTAGGAGTACTGGCATGATTGCTGACGAAATCGAAAAATTGAAACGGCTGCTGGATCAGGGGGCGATCACGGCGGAGGAATTTGCCCGCGCCAAGGAGCGGTTGCTGAACGGAGAGCAAGCTGCGGCGGAAAGTGCGCCTTCTTCGACCGGCACCGTCAACCGGTTTCGCCTGTCCGTCACCGACCGCTGGATCGGCGGCGTATGCGGTGGCCTCGGCAGCCTGACCGGCGTCGAAAGCTGGATATGGCGGCTCGGCTTCACCCTGTCCGCATTGGTTTTCGGGTCAGGCTTCCTGATCTATCTCTTGCTGTGGTTCTTCGTCCCGCGCGCGGACCAGTCGTAATCCTTCGAAACTGGAAATAAACATGAGTAAATCGTTCGATGTAGTGGTGATCGGCGCCGGACCGGGCGGCTATATTGCGGCCATTCGCGCGGCGCAACTTGGCTTTTCGGTGGCGTGCATAGAAGGCTGGAAGAATGCCAAGGGCGAGCTCGCGCTGGGCGGCACCTGCCTCAATGTCGGCTGCATACCGTCGAAAGCCTTGCTGCAGTCCTCCGAAAATGTCGAACAGGTTGAGCACAAATTTGCCGACCACGGCATCCAGGTCTCCGGCGTAAAAGTCGACCTCGCCAAAATGCAGGCGCGCAAAGACGGCATCGTCGGCAAGATGACCAAGGGCATCGAATTCCTGTTCCGCAAG
>CAZCKI010000475.1:0-828 GCA_964498815.1 uncultured Burkholderiales bacterium | reverse complement strand
CGTTTCCGGCGGCGAAACCTACACGATCGAAGTGAGCGCGGACGACAAGGCTGCCGATGTCAAGGAACTGATTAGCGCAAAGCACATCATCATCGCCACCGGCTCCAAGGCACGGCACCTGCCCGGCATCGTCGTCGATAACGTGAACATCTGCGATAACGAAGGTGCGCTCGCATTTACGACGGTACCGAAGAAGCTTGGCGTGATCGGCGCCGGCGTTATCGGTCTGGAACTCGGCAGCGTGTGGCGCCGCCTCGGCGCCGAAGTCACCGTCCTCGAAGCGCTGCCGGCCTTCCTGGGCGCGTGCGACGACAGCATCGCCAAGGAGGCTTGGAAAGTATTTACCAAGGAACAAGGCCTCGACATCAAGCTCGGTGTCAAGATCGGCAAGGTCACGCAAAAGAAGGGCGGCATCAGTGTCGAATACACCGATGACAAGGGGCTCGCGCAAAAGCTCGAATGCGAAAAGCTGATCGTGTCGGTCGGCCGTGTCGCCAATAGCGACGGCTTGGCCGCTGCGGCGGTGGGATTGAAGATTTCCGAACGCGGCTTGATCGAAGTCGACGAGCATTGCCGCACCAACCTGCCGAACGTCTACGCTATCGGCGACGTGGTGCGTGGCCCGATGCTGGCGCACAAGGCAGAGGACGAAGGCGTGGCGGTCGCAGAGACGATGGCCGGGCAAAAACCGCACGTCGACTTCAATACCATTCCCTGGATCATTTACACTTCGCCCGAAGTCGCCTGGGTCGGCAAGACCGAGCAACAGTGCAAGGCCGAAGGGATCGCGGTGAAGACGGGCCAGTTTCCGTTCATGGCCAACGGCCG
>CAZCKI010000474.1:0-2871 GCA_964498815.1 uncultured Burkholderiales bacterium | reverse complement strand
GGACCAGCCCACATATAGGTGAAGATCAGCGCCCAGAAGTGCACTACCGACAGGCGATACGAGTAGATTGGCCGCCCGGCCTGCTTGGGCACGAAGTAATACATGATTCCCAGGAAGCCGGCCGTCAGGAAAAAGCCGACCGCGTTGTGACCGTACCACCACTGCACCATGGCATCCTGCACGCCGGCGTAGACCGGGTACGACTTCCACATGCTGGCGGGAATCTCGGCGCTGTTGACGATGTGCAGCAGCGCGACGGTCAGGATGAATCCACCGAAGAACCAGTTGGCGACGTAAATATGCGGTACGCGGCGCTTGACGATGGTGCCGAAGAACACGATCGCATAGGCCACCCAGACAAAGGTGATCAGGATGTCGATCGGCCATTCCAGTTCGGCGTACTCCTTGCCGCTGGTGATACCGAGCGGCAGGGTGATCGCCGCCAGCACGATGACCAGTTGCCAGCCCCAAAAATGGAACGCGGCCAGCTTGTCCGAAATGAGCCGTGCCTGGCAGGTGCGCTGCACACAATAGTACGAGGTGCAGAACAGCGCACAACCACCAAACGCAAAGATTACCGCGTTGGTGTGCAGCGGCCTGAGCCGACCGTAGGACAGGAATGGTATGCCGAAGGTGAGGTCCGGCCAGATCAATTGGGCGGCGATCAGCACGCCGACCAGCATGCCGACGATGCCCCAGACCACGGTCATCACCGCGAATTGACGAACCACCTTGTAGTTGTAAGTTTCCAAGCTGCTCTCCTGGCTCGTAAGGTGCAATGGCTCGCT
Organism: uncultured Burkholderiales bacterium; assembly: GCA_964498815.1. Taxonomy (GTDB): domain Bacteria; phylum Pseudomonadota; class Gammaproteobacteria; order Burkholderiales; family Usitatibacteraceae; genus UKL13-2. The sequence continues at coordinate 2,083 of CAZCKI010000474.1, read as the reverse complement.
GCCGCTGTAGGGGCACGAACCGCTCAGTGCATTTTTGCAGTGCGGCAAAAATGCGTTTTGATGTGGATCAAAAGGCTATTCCGACGACTCTCCGGATTGGGTCTTGTCGTCGTCGTGCAGAATGCGATGCGCGGGTCCTTCGAGGTCGTCGAACTGGCCGCCGGACAGCGCCCACCAGAACAGGGCGCCGATGAAAAACACCAGCACCAAGCTCAAGGGAATCAGCAGGAACAGAATGTCCATCAGCGCGATCCGTACGAAAGCCGCGCGGCATTGGCGATCACCAGCAGCGAACTCGCCGACATGCCGATCGCGGCAATCTGGGGCGTGACCATTCCGGCTGCGGCCAGTGGCAGGCAGACCAGGTTGTAGGCAAACGCCCAGGCAAGGTTTTGGTGGATGGTGCGGCGCGCACGCGCCGCAATCTCCATGGCGTCGGCCACCGGCAGCAATCGCCCGCCGGCCAGAATCGCGTCGGCGCGCATACGCGCCAGGTCGGCGCCGCCGTGAATGGCAATCCCGGCATTCGCCTGTGCGAGCACGGGCCCGTCGTTGACGCCGTCGCCGATCGCCAGCACCCGGCCACCGCGCGCTTGCAGGGAACGTACGTAGCTGCACTTTTCCTCGGGCGACATCGCTGCCCGCCAATCGGCGATATTGAGCTGTTCCGCACAGTTGCGGACCGGCGCCAGCGCATCTCCCGACAACAAGTGCACGCGGATGCCGCGCTGCCGCAGCGACTCAATGAGGGCGGCGGCATCGGGCCGGATCTCATCTTGCAACAGGAATCTCGCCACCGGAGAGCCGTTCCGGCGCAGCACGACAGGGGTGACGGCGGATCCTTGCCGCCGTCGATCGTCAACGGTCGCGGGTGACGTGACTTCCCTGCCTAGGGTCCAGGGTTCACCGGCAATTTGCCCGGCGACTCCGTCCGGGTGCAACGCCGATTGCTTTGTCGACGGCAGTGCCAATCCACGACGCTCCGCTTCCGCCCACAGAGCCCGCGCGATCGGATGGCGCGAACCGCTTTCCAGGGCTGCCGCGATCGCCAGCGCCTGATCGGCGGGCATGGCGCCGGCATCGATGTTCGCGAGCGTCATATTGCCGCTGGTCAAGGTGCCGGTTTTGTCTAACGCCACATCGGTCACCTGCGGCAGGGCGTCAAACAGGCGGCCGCGTTGCACGATCAGGCCCGCCCTGGCCATGCGCGCCGCTGCGGCAGCCGTCGTTGCGGGGATCGCCAGCGCCAGCGCACAGGGGCAGGTAATTGCGAGGATCGCCACGGTAGTGGCCAAGGCTCGCGAAGGATCGAACCACAACCAGGCGCCGCAAGCGAGGGCGGCCAGCAGCACGGTGGCAATAGACAGCCGTGCGGCATAGGTATTGGCTTTGCCTTCCAGTTTCGGTCGCGCCGCCAAGGCGGCCTCGCTGGCGCGGACGATGCCGGCCATCACCGACGAGGCGCCGACCCGGGTGATGCGCGCAATCATCGGAGCGCCGAGATTGATCGAGCCGCCGATGACACCGTCTCCGCAGCGCTTTTGCACCGGCAGGGTTTCTCCGCTCAACAATGATTCGTCGCACTGTCCGCGGCCTTCGATCAGTTCGCCATCGGCCGGCACGGTGGCGCCGGTGGCAATGCGTACGATGTCGCCCGGCTGCAGGGCGGCGCCGGCGATTTCCTCGGCGCGGGCGTCGGCCGGAAAGTTGGCCAGCCTTTCCGCCACCGCCGGCAACGACCTTGCAAGTGATTCGAGGCTACGCTGCCGGCGCCCGCGAAGTTCGCTGTCAACGAAGCGCGCGGTCAGCAGCAACAGGACGAACATGGTGATCGAATCGAAATAGACCTCGCCGCCGCCGCCCAGCAAAGCAATCGTGCTGGCGCCGAAGCCTAACAATATGGCCAGGCTCACCGGCACATCCATGCCGATCGTGCGTGCGGCGATCGAGTGGCAGGCGTTACGAAAGATCGGGCCGGCCGAAAAAATCAGCACCGGCAGGGTCAGGATGAATCCAGCCCATTGCATCAATTGCTTCAGATCCGGTGTCACCTCGCCTGGGTCGGCCAGGTACAGCGGTACTG
>CAZCKI010000473.1:0-2878 GCA_964498815.1 uncultured Burkholderiales bacterium | reverse complement strand
CCATCAACGGAATGACCTCGTCGACGTGCGGATACGGGTAAACGTAGTGCAGTCGTACCCAGATGCCCAAGTCGCCAAGCGCCGCACACAACTCGGTCATGCGCGTTTTCAACGGGCGGCCATTCCAGAAACCGGTGCGGTATTTGATATCGACGCCGTAGGCGCTGGTGTCCTGCGAAACCACCAGCAGCTCCTTGACGCCGCTTTTCACCAGATTCTCGGCTTCCTGCATGACGCTGCCCACCGGCCGGCTGACCAGGTCGCCACGCATGGAAGGGATGATGCAAAAGGTGCAACGGTGATTACAGCCCTCGGAGATTTTCAGGTAGGCGTAGTGTCTGGGCGTGAGCTTGATGCCGGCCGGCGGCACCAGGTCGATAAACGGGTCGTGCGGCTGTGGCAGATGGGCGTGCACGTGGCCCATCACCTCGTCCTTGGCGTGCGGGCCGGTGACGGCGAGCACACGTGGATGCATTTCCTTGACCAGGTTGCCGCCGCCCTCGCCCGATTTAGCGCCGAGGCAGCCGGTGACGATCACCTTGCCGTTTTCGTGCAGCGCTTCGCCGATCGCATCGAGCGACTCTTCCACAGCCGAATCGATAAAGCCGCAGGTATTGACCACCACCAGGTCGGCGCCCTCGTAGGACGGCGAGATGTCGTAGCCTTCCGCGCGCAACTGGGTGAGGATCTGCTCAGCATCCACCAGCGCTTTCGGGCAGCCCAGGGACACAAAACCTACGCGCGGCGGACGTGCTTTCGGCTTACGTACCGTGCGGATGACGGACTTCAAGGAATTCCTTACTTCTTGCGGCTGCGCGGCTTGGCCTTGGGCTCTTCGGGCGCATCGCCGGCGGCAGGAGCGGCGGACGGATAGGGAAACGAGGAAAACATCTGCATCGCCTGCTTGCGCAGTTCTTCCTGCATGCCGATTACGCTGGAAGCGCTTTTTTCCAGGTATTCGCTCATGTTGGGCATGCCCGGAGCCACCTTGGGAATGATCTTGGTCCAGGCGTCGGGCGCGAACGGCGGCACGCCGCCGACCAGCGTTTCCGATTGTTCCTGGAATTTGCGTTGGGCTTCGTGAAAGGCGCCGATGCTGCGTTCAAGGTAGCTGCCCATCAGCCCCTGCATGGCGTGGCCGTAGTAGCGAATAATGTTGGCGAGCATATCGGCCGAAAACATCGGCACGCCGCCGCTTTCCTCTTCGAGGATGATCTGCAACAGGATGCTGCGCGTCAGGTCTTCGCCGCTGCGGGCGTCCTGCACCACGAATTTCTGGTACTCCAGCACGAATTGCTTCACGTCGGCGAGCGTGATGTAGGCGCTGGTCTCGGTATCGTACAAACGGCGATTCGGGTATTTCTTGATGATCCGGGACACGGGGCTCTCCTCGATTGACTTGCCTGTTGCGGTACACCATTCCGGGCGTGGCGCGGCGCCGCATAGGCGTCCTGCAGTTATCGTGCAGGGCACAATAGATAGTTGATTATTCTATCATTTTCAAGGCGAAAAGCCTATAGCGAAGTTTTTTGTTGCAATGCAACAAAAAGTGCTTGACTTGCCGCCTTTCCAACCCTATTATTCGTTTTGTGCGGCGCAGCAATCTACACCTAGCGCGTATCTGCCAGCCGCGCGGCAAACGCCGCAAATGCATACAACGCAATACTTTTCAATTTACCGGAGTCCATCATGTCCAACCTGAACATTGCTTCCGAACAATTCGGCGATTTCTCCAAGTCGGCTGTCGACGCCGCCATGAAGTTTGCCCACGTTTCCTTTGAGAGCGCCGAGCGCATGATCGCGCTGAACCTCGAAGCCGCCAAAGCCGGCCTCGATGTCACCGCCAAGAACGCCAAGTCGCTGGCCGCCGTCAAGGACGTGCAGGAACTGAACACCGTCCGCACCAAGGGCGCCGAAACCGGCCTGGAATTCATGCTCGGCTATTCGCGCACTTTCTACGAACTGTCGACCGCCGCGCAAGCCCAATTCAGCGCGCTGGCCGAAGAGCGTTTCGCGACCATGCAAAAGAGCGTTGCCGAGAACCTCGACACCGTGTCCAAGTCCGCACCGGCCGGTTCCGACGTCGCCATCGCTGCCCTGAAATCCAGCATGGCCGCTTCCACCGCCGCTTTTGATTCGGTCAGCAAGGCCGCCAAGCAGTTCACCGCCTTCGCCGACAACGCGGTCAAGGTTGCCGCCGACACCGCGACCAAGACCACGACCAAGGCCGCATCGGCCGGCAAGCGCAAATAATACCTGTTGCTACTGTCTCCTCCTCCTAGTCAAATTGATTAGGATTCGCCCCGGAAAGTTTACTTTCCGGGGCTATTTTCTTTTTGGGACATCAACTTGAAAGCAGCGGGACGCTTTCACACGAAAGCTGCGATATGATGCGCGGCGGATTTTACTAACCAACAACAATACACCATGAAAAAAATCGCATTGATCACCGGCGGCGTGGGTGGCATCGGTACCGGCATTTGCAAGGCGCTCGCCAAACAGGGATGGTTCGTCGTCGCCAATTACGTCGTACCCGTCTCCGAGGCGCCGTGGCAGGCGGCGATGACGGCCGAGGGGTTCGGCGAAAAAGAGTGCACGACCGCGCTTTGCGACGTCAGCAATTTCGTGGCGGTCGGCGTCATGATCGCCGATATCGAGGCACGGCACGGGCCGGTTTCGCTGCTGGTCAATTGCGCCGGCGTCACCCGCGATGCGCGCCTCGCTAAAATGACCGAGGAGCAATGGCACGCCGTGATCGATACCAATCTCACCAGCGTATTCAACGTCACCCGCCAATTGATCGAGGGCATGTGTGCGCGTGGCTATGGCCGCATCGTCAATATTTCCAGCGTAAACGGCACCAAGGGCGCCTTCGGCC
>CAZCKI010000472.1:0-2882 GCA_964498815.1 uncultured Burkholderiales bacterium | reverse complement strand
GCCGTTATTGCGGCGGCCGCGATCGGAAGGCGCGACCGGGGGTTGCGGCAGCTTCGGGGCCGGGCTGATCCCTTCGCGCAGCCGCTTCAGCTGGATCGGTTTGCCGATGTAATCGAAGGCGCCGGCCTTCAGCGCGGCGACCGCGTTTTCAGTGCTACCGTAGGCGGTGATCACCGCGACCGGCGTATTGCCGTGGTGCTCGCCGATGTGGGTGAGCACCTGCAGGCCGTCGCCGTCGGGCAGCCGCATATCGGTGAGGCAAAGATCGTAGGCGCGCTCACTGAGGCGCGCGAACGCCTGCTGGCAGTTCTGCGCGGTGTCGGCCTCGACGCCCATGCGCATCAGGGTCAACACCAGCAATTCGCGGATATCGGCTTCGTCGTCGACGATCAGTACGTGCTTGGCGCTCATGTCTTCATGGTAATGCGAAAACGCGCGCCCGACACGCTGCCGTCCACGGCCGGCGGCAGATATTCGAGCCTTGCATCGTTGACTTCGGCGAGCTCGCGGGCGATGTAGAGGCCGAGCCCGGTGCCCTGGCTATCGGTGGTGAAAAACGGCTCGAACAGGTGCGGCAACGCGTCGATCGCGACACCGGGGCCGTCGTCGCGCACTTCGATCAGGATCGAGGCGCTGCGGCCGGCTTCGAAGGCGATGCGCACGCTGCCGGGTTTGCCGCTGCCGTGACGGCAGGCGTTGCGCGCCAGGTTCCAGAGGATCTGGTCGAGGTGGCTGCGATCGAAGACGATTTTTTGCGCGCTGGCCAACTGCAGCGCGAGTGTGGCCGGCGGCACCTTTTCATTGGCGCAAAAATCGCCCGCGAAATGCTGCAGATAGGTGTGCACGTCGATCGTCTCCGGCATCGCGCGGTCGCGCCGGTTGAGGTACAGGACTTCCTGCACCATGCGGTCGAGGCGGTGCGAATTGGCGCGGATGATGTCGAGCAGCCGCTTGTCCTCGCCGCTGCCGCTGCCTTCGGCGAGCAGTTCGGCGGCGTGATTGATCGAGGAGAGCGGGTTGCGGATCTCGTGGGCGATACTGGCGGTGAGGCGGCCGAGGGCCACCAGCTTCATCTGCTGCGCCTGCGCGCGGATGCGGCCGGCGTCCTCGACGAACACCACCGTCGGCGCCGGCTGGGTGTCGCCGATGGCGATGAAGCGCGCCTGGTAGTCGCGCTGGGTCTGCGGATCGCGCACCATCGGAAAAATGTGACCCCGGTCGCGCTGCCATTGACCGAGCATCAGCGCGAGCTGCGGGGCGTGCTCGGCCAGTGCGCGGCCATCGGCGCCGGCCAGGCCGCCGATCAGGCTTTCGCTTTGCGGATTATGCTGTCGGATCAGGCCCTCGCCGTCGACCACGATAAAGCCGTCCTGGATGTCGCGGATCACCAGCTGGTTGATTTGCGCGAGGTTGGCGAGATCGACGCCGCGCTCGGCGGCGATGCGCTCGGCGCCGCGCGTGTATTGGGCGAGCGTGTGGCCGAGGCCGGCGATGACGAAATAGCTGCCGGCGAGCAAGCCCCCCGGCACGAAATCGGTGAACGGCGCGTCGAGCATCAGCATCTGCCAGGACTGTTCGAGCAGGATGGCGAGCGCTGCCAGGGCGGCGTGAAAATAGGCCATGCGGCCGCGCGCGATCAGGCCGGCCGCGGCCAGGGTATAGAGCAGCAGCATGCCGATGCCGCTCCTGGCGCCGCCGGAGGCGTGCATCAGCAGCGTAATGCAGACCACGTCGACGAATACCTGCACGGTGACCTGCAGGGCGACGGTGGCGATCTTCTCGCGCGCGGCCTGCAGGAACACGATCGCGGCCAGGAAATAGATCACCAGCACGGTGGTGGCGAGTGCGGCCAGCGAGGCCTGCGAGGCCTGGAAACGCTGGAAGCCCGCGTAGGTGATGGCGAGGATCAGGCTGACGATCAGGCGCGACAGCGAGAACGCAATCAGCGTGCGCCATTCGGAATCTTCGTTGAACAGGCGATTCACCGCAATTCCCTTATTGCCGGTGCGGACATTGTCCGGGGTCGCGACACGATACCTTGCCGTCGACCGCGACGCTGTCGGACTCGGGCATGAACGCCTGGCAGCGCGCGCATTGGACCATGCGTTCGGGCGCGTCGGGTGCGTCGGGCGCCTTGCTCGAGGCATCGCGCGAGCGCGACTTGACGCTTTTGAAAAGCAGCACGGCGATCACCGCCAGCACCAGCAGGAACAGAAATTTACCCACGTCAATACAAAGCCCATAAGAAGTCTGTGGCTATGCTAGCAGCATTGAGTGGCTAAGCGCTTTGCCGTAAAATGACCCCGGCATTCACCGCGCGCGCCTGCTTGCCATGCGCGCCGCCGCGAACAGCCGGCCGTACCTATTCCACTCTGCTGCACCCTGCTGCTTTCGCTGCCGGCCCGTCCGGGTGCGAACGGTTTTGTCCCTTCCTTCAGGTTCATCGTGAGCAAATATCTTTCGGAAAAAATCCTCACGGTCCATCACTGGACCGACAACTTGTTCAGCTTCACGGCGACGCGCGACCCGTCGTTTCGTTTTCGCAACGGCGAATTCACCATGATCGGGCTCGAAGTCGACGGTAAGCCGCTGGTGCGCGCCTACAGCATGGCGAGCGCCAATTACGAGGAGCACCTGGAATTCCTGTCGATCAAGGTGCAAAGCGGACCGCTGACCTCGCGCCTGCAACACGTACAACCCGGCGATACCTTGCTGGTGAGCCAGAAACCGGTCGGCACTCTGGTGGCCGACGCTCTGCTGCCTGGCAAGACGCTGTGGATGCTCTCCACCGGCACCGGCCTCGCTCCCTTCATGAGCATCATCAAGGACCCGGAAGTGTACGAGCGCTTCGAGCGCATGGTGCTGGTGCACGGCTGCCGGCG
>CAZCKI010000471.1:0-2912 GCA_964498815.1 uncultured Burkholderiales bacterium | reverse complement strand
GGTTGCAGCGCCTTCAGGTAGGCATCTGTAGTCGCGTTGACGGCGCCGTGATGCCCGACCTGGTACACGTCCGCCTGCAGGCGTTTGGTGCCTTTGTACTTCGCCAGCAGGTCGGCGATGCCGGCGTTCTCCAGGTCGCCGGCCACCAGGAACGAGGACTTGCCGAAATCGATGCGGATCGCCAGCGAGTGATTGTTCGCATTGTTGAAATCGGCGGCCTTCCACGATGCGGGGGCCTTCTTGGTGCCGCCCCACAGCGCGGTGATCTTCGGATCGATGTTATCGCAGCGGACCGGATCGATCACGTTGTTGGTAAGCCCGGTGCTGGTGGGCAGCACATCGCGCGTGACTTCGAAGTAGCCCATGTGTTCATTGGCATCCTCGGACTGGATGCTTTCGGTGGCGGTTTTGCGCAGCAGATTCTGTCCCGCCTTGCCCGACCCCTTGTCGAGGCCGTCGGTGACGCCGTTTTGCACCTTGAACTTGGTCAGCACCGTCTTGACGCCGCGCGTGTGGTCGATGTGCGGATGGGTCAGGATCAGCGAGGCCAGCGTATTGTCGAGGTCCTTCCTTCTATCGAAAAAAGCGCGCAGGTACTTGGTCAGCTCATCGGTACGCTTGAACTGGTCGTTGGTCTCGCCGCCGGTATCGATCAGCACGGCGGCGCAGGGAAACTCGACCAGGGTGGCCGCACCCTGGCCGACATTGATGAAATGCAGCTGCATCTTTTGCGCGAAGGAAACCGCAGGCAAGGCCAGCCATGCGCACAGGAAAAATATCCCGGCAACGTAGCGACGACTTCGTCTATGCATTCGACACCTCATGAATCCCGCGAGCTTGTATTTCGGTCCGCGCGGCCGGACCGCCTATTTGCGCGCATGCCATTTGTCGAGGATCTCGCCGTAGATCTTGCGCTTCGCGGGGTCCGCGTCCGACATCAGGTCGGTGAGGAAGGCCGTCATCTCGGATTTGCTCGAAGGGCTCGCCTTCTTGATCGCATCCAGGTTCATCGCGTTCGACACCGCCGTGATGGTTTTTTCGAGCGCGCCGTAGACCACCTTGACGCCGATGCCGCACAGAAAACCGAGCGCGTTGGCGTTCAGGTTGATGCCGGCATTGGTGAAGGTCTTGGAATCGTAGATGTACTGGATGATGCCGCCGAGGATAGCGCCGAGGATGATGCGCGTACCCCAGCCCTGCAGGCTGTCCTCGTCGAACTGCCGGGCCTCGGCCAGATCGGTGTAGCGCTTCAGCAAATACACGCAGGAACCCAGCGCGCCCCACAGGAACGGGGCTGGGTATTCCAGCCAGACCTGCAATTGGTACAGCCAGTTGATGCCGGGATTGTCCTCCTCGTTCGGATGCACATCGACCCAGGCGCTCAATGCACCGATGTACAGCGCCAGGAACACGAAAGCGAGGGTCCAAAACAGCAGCGGGCGCACGATCTTGTCCACGTTCTCGCTGTCCACGATCGAAGCGCCGGTGATGGGCGCCACCGACTTCGAGAGGTCGGCGTAGGCGACGACGGAGGAGGAATTGAGCGGCATTTGCAGCGAGCGGGCCGAGTCTTCCGGCGATCTTTGCTTGTCCAGCAAATCGCATAGCGTCTGCAGTGCCGGGGGCTGGATGCCCCGCTCGGACGTGTAACGGATCAGGGCCTCGGCGTGCTCCACGGTCGGCAGGCTCGAGGCGCACCGTTTCGGCGATCTGCCGCCCACGATTTTCCGAATGATCTCTGCCATGAAGAGCCTCCCCCTTTAGTCGAATCCCCAAGATGGCAACGCGGTCGCGTCGGGCCATCCTGCTTTTTACACTGTTTGGGCCGGCGTGTAACCTACCTGAGCGGGTGGGAAGTCTAGGGGATTCCGGCGGCCACGGCCGCGGCAGCGGGGCAGCTCACATCCTTGGGCCACAGGTCGGTGGCGGGGCCTTCGTAGGTTACTTGCGCTTGCACGCTGTCCGCGCAGGACGAATCTTTGACCGGGACCAGCGTGAGACTGAATTGCCCCTTGCGGGAAGCATCGTCGCGGATGCGATATACGCCGGAGAGGCGCAACCCGCAGTGCAGGATTTCCGAGCAGAGCGTGTTGCCGCCGATCAGCGAAGTCGATTTGTCGAGGATGATTTTCTGGTTGCGTTCGATGGCGAGAAAGTCGCGGTCGGCGACCGCGTCGCCGAGCCGAATTTCGGCGCCGCCCGGCGCGCAGGTGCGATTCCTGGCCGACCACGCCATGGTCCATTCGTCCTTTTGCATGGTCTTCCAGGTTTCCGCCCCCGCGTCGGCGCTGAAGCGGTAGCGCTGCGAACGGCACACGCCCTGCGCCGACAGCAATGACGTTGCGCTGACGCTGACCCACACTTCCCACCTGCCCTGACCGTAGCGCGCCTGGTACGCGACCATCGACGCCATGTCCAGCGTGGCGGCGAAGTCTTGTGCCGCCAAGAAGCGCTTTACACCGGCTTCCTGTTTCGGCGTCAGGTCGCGAGTATCGACGTAGGCGACCTGCGCATGGGCGGCGGCCATGGCAAAGAGCAGCATTGCACCGCAAGCGATGGAAAGAATCGGTTTCATCGGGGCATTCGGGACAGGTCGGCCTTCATTATTGCGCAAAACGGTTCGGCCCAAGCCCTCCCCGTTCCCTGTAATCTTCCCGTATTCGGCCACGCACCTTCCCCACATTCCCTCTGCGGAGATACCATGCACTCGACAAAAATCACCTTGCTGTTTGCAGCGACCTTGCTTGCCGGCTGCGCCAACACCGCTAGCCCTCCGGCTGTCGTGGCGCCGGCTGCATCCCAATTTGAACCCGAGCGCGCCAAGCGCGATGGGGCCGACGCCCATGGCATGCGCAACTACGTCATCGTCATCCTCAAGACCGGCCCCAACAAAATCGCCGAAGGCGCGGAGC
>CAZCKI010000470.1:1842-2937 GCA_964498815.1 uncultured Burkholderiales bacterium | reverse complement strand
GATAGAGCGCGTGTCCTGGAAAATATCCTTGATGGCCGCGCAGATTTCGTCGGTATCGACCAGCACCACTTCGTCTACCAGTTGTCTGGCCAGGCGAAACGTTTCCGCGCCCACCTGCTTGACAGCGACCCCATCGGCAAACAGGTTCACATGCGATAGCGTCACGCGCTTGCCCGCTTTCAGCGACTGGTACATGGCATTGGAATCGACTGGCTCCACGCCGATGATCTTGGTCGATGGCGAGAGCGCCTTGATGTAGGCCGCGATGCCGGCGATCAACCCGCCGCCACCCACCGGCACGAACACCGCATCGATGGGGTGCTGGTGCTGGCGCAGGATTTCCATGCCGATGGTGCCTTGGCCGGCGATCACCAGTGGATCGTCGTAGGGATGCACGTAGCAAAGCTTCTTGGATTTCGACAGCGCCTGCGCGAACTGGCTGGCCTCGTGGTAGCTGTCGCCCTTCAAAAGCACCGTGGCGCCGCGACGCGCGACCGCGTCGATCTTGATCTTGGGGGTCGTCACCGGCATCACGATGGTCGCCTTGCAACCGAGCTTTTGCGCGGCCAGCGCCACGCCCTGGGCGTGGTTGCCGGCGGAAGCGCAAATGACGCCGTGCTTCAATTCGGCCGGCGTGAGATGCGCCATCTTGTTATAGGCGCCGCGAATCTTGAAGGAAAACACCGGCTGCAGGTCTTCGCGCTTCAGCAGCACCCGGTTATTGAGTTCCTCGGACATGGCAGCGCCGCGCTCCAGCGGGCTTTCGATGGCCACGTCGTAGACGCGCGCGGCGAGGATTTTCTTGAGGTATTCGTCTTTCATGCGGGCATCTTTACTTTTCCGGTTTTCAGAGAGCAATGTAGCAGGAAATTCGCTATCCTTGAGGCTCTCTCGCTACCGGCATGGACATGGATCAAAACGCACAAAAACAGGAAGCCGCCAAAGCCGCCATCGCCTACGTGCCCGACGACACCATCATCGGTGTGGGCACCGGTTCCACCGTCAATTTCTTCATCGCCGAACTCATCAGGGTGCGCCACCGCATCAAGGCCGCCGTGTCGAGCTCGGAAGCCAGCAGCAAACTGCTGCGCGCCG
>CAZCKI010000470.1:0-1832 GCA_964498815.1 uncultured Burkholderiales bacterium | reverse complement strand
CTGAACGACGCCGGACCGCTGTCGGTGTACATCGACGGTGCCGACGAAGTGAATCCGCAACTCTCCATGATCAAGGGCGGCGGCGGCGCGCTCACCCGCGAAAAAATCGTCGCCGGCGCGGCGCAGAAATTCATCTGCATAGCCGATCAAAGCAAATGGGTGGAAGTGCTCGGCAAGTTTCCGCTGCCGATCGAGGTGATCCCGATGGCGAGAAGCTTCGTCGCGCGCGAGTTGGTCAAGCTGGGCGGTCAGCCGGAGTGGCGGGTCAAGGACGACGGCGGCGCGCTACGGCCCATCGTCACCGACAACGGCAACTGGATACTCGATGTGCACGGCATGCAGATCACCAACCCGCCGCTGCTGGAAACGGAGATCAATCAGATTCCGGGCGTTGTGTGCAATGGCTTGTTCGCGCGGCGGGGGGCGGATGTGTTGTTACTGGCTTCGGCGGATGGGGTACGCACGATCAAGCGCTAGTTAATTCCAGATAAGTGTCTAGCACTGCATTTGATTCATTGCCTAAGCGGCGGCGATAGTTTCAGTTCAAAACTAACAATTTTTCGATGGTTTGTGGCCCAGTTTCGCAGAATATTTTCAGGAACGCCCGGTTGCTCCCACGCCGAGAAAGCGGCGATCAAGCCATTCCTGCGGGCCTTCTTCGTCATGGTCTTCATGAGGCGTCCCCTCGCTGCATTGTCGGCAAATCTGGCGCACGTTAGTTGTCCAGTCCTCAGCCTCAATGCAAAATTCGGCAAAGGCGGCGATCAATTCCTCAACATCGCCAGCACTTGGCGCCAAAACCTCCACCTCATAAGTACTTTGGCGTGAAGGTTCGAAGAGTTCCAATACGTTAAAGACCGGATATTCTCTGCCATCGATACTTCTGTGGCCGACAGCGGCGCCATCGTGTAACACTATGTCGCCATGTCTAAAACCTGAGGTCGCATACGGAATGTTCTCAATCCGAACTCGCACCGGGTCAATTCGCAAACCCCAGACAACTTCGCCCTTCTCTTCAGGGTTAAGCCGCACAGGAGTCATGCCGAAGTCGCAATCGATAGGGCCATCCCCCGATTCGATATTGATACCAAGCCGGCTCCAGGTTTCGCGAGCGGCACGCCAATCGCGCAACGCGGTGGCTGCAATAGCTAAATTCCAGTTTGCCGACTCATCATCTGGATTAAGCTCCACCGCCTTTTTATTGTAATGGAACGATTCTGGCCAATTGGCCTGGTATTTAAAAATCAGACCAATGTTGTAATAAGTGGTCGGTCGATTTGGGTCCAGCTCAAGAACCTGTCGATACATTTTAAGAGCTGACTCATCGTCCAAAGTCCGCGCCAGTTCATGAAGTTCGTCGGCTTTCGAATTGACTTCATCGATAGATGTCATATTGTGTCACGCAGCATTGTTGGTCAACGAATTAACGGCTCGCTCTTTGTTACCTTTAGCTTCGCATTTCAGGCTATTTCAAATCCGACACCGCCGGCGGCACCACATCGTAGACATTGGTCGCCTTATGGTTCAAATACAAATCGAACCAGTTGACGATGTGCTGCAGCCGCTCCACCCGGTGCCAGGGCTTGCCCGAGCGCGACAGGTCGTGCGATTCGCCGGGGAAGCTGACGAAGGCGGTGGGAATCTTGCGGAACTTGAGCGCGCGGAACATCTGCTCACCGCCGGCCTCCATGGGCGTACGCGAATCGGCCTCGCCGAGGATGAACAGGGTAGGGGTCTTCACCTTGTTGATGTAGCTGATGGGAGAACGTTCTGCGTAATCTTTCGGGTCCTCGAACGGCGGTTTACGGAACCAGTTGCCCTGGAAGAAAGTG
>CAZCKI010000469.1:0-2939 GCA_964498815.1 uncultured Burkholderiales bacterium | reverse complement strand
GGCGGTCGTGCAGCTTGGAAATTTCCAGGCGCATCAGCACCCGCGGTTCGGCGTCGAGATTGGACAGCGGCTCGTCGAACAGGAAAATCTTCGGGTCGCGCGTGATGGCGCGGCCGATGGCGACGCGCTGCCGCTGGCCACCGGAAATCTGCCGTGGGCGGCGCTCGAGCAAGGCATCGATCTGCAGGAGCTTGGCGGCGTGAGCCACGCGCCGCGCGATCTCGTCTTTTTTCATGCGCATGTTCTCGAGGCCGAAACTCAGGTTCTCGCGCACCGTCATATGCGGATACAGGGCGTAGGACTGGAACACCATGGCCACCCCGCGATCGGCGGCGGCGGTACGCACGACACTCTGACCATCGATGCGTATATCGCCCGCACTGGCTTCCTCCAGACCGGCAATCAAGCGAAGCAAGGTGGACTTGCCGCAACCCGAGGGGCCGACGAAGACCACGAACTCGCCGTCGCGAATCTCCAGATTGGCATTGGCGATGACTTCGGTGGTGCCGAAAGTCTTGCCCAGGTTTTCGATGCTGAGGCTGGCCATGGTCTATTTGATCCCGGTCGAGGCGATGCCGGTGGTGATGTAGCGTTGCAGGAAAATAAAGCCCAGGGCCAGCGGCAAGGCAGTCAGCGTGGTCATGGCCAGCAGCATGCCGTAGGCCACACCGTTCTCGTCGGTATAACCGGCCAGCGCGAGCTGCAAGGTTTGCACTTCCGGTTTGTTCAGCACAATCAGCGGCAACAGGAAATCGTTCCAGCGCGACATGATGGAAAAGATGCCGACCACCGCCAGCGCCGGCGTACTCAGGGGCAGCACGATGCGCCAGAAAATGCGCCATTCGCTGGCGTGGTCCATGCGCGCGGCTTCCAGCAATTCGTCGGGAATGGTCAGCATGTACTGGCGCAGCAGGAACACGCCGGTCGGCGTGGAGATCACCGGCAGGATCACACCCCAGAGATTGTTGACCAGCCCCAGTTCGGAAACGATAAGGTAGATGGGCACCAGCACGATGGTCGCCGGCACCATCAGCGTCGCGAGTATCGCCATCAAGGCCAGATCGCTGCCGGCGAATTTGTATTTGGACAAGGCGAAGGCCGCCATGGAGTTCATCACCAGCGTGATCAGCGTAGCCACTATGGTGATGAACAGGGTGTTGTAGATGGACGACCAAATGCGGCCGCCGGCCGAGTTCAGCAATTTGCTGTAGTTCTCGGTACCGAGATGAAACTTGCGCAACGGCTCGGTGCGGTCCACCGGTACCGTGATGCGCCCTGCTTCTGGATGAGCCGGATCGACCATCAGCGCTTCGATACCAATGCGCCGTACCTGCGCCATGGTCACGACGGTTCCGTCGTCGCGCCGCACCTTGAACAGAGTGAGCGGATGCGCGTAGCCCGCGACCGGCACCGATTCGATGGCCTGCGGCCACAGGGTCGGCGGGAACTCGGTCAGATTGCCTTCGCTCTTAAACGAGGAAAGCACCACCCACAACACCGGTGTCAGCATCACCAGCGCGCCCACGGCGAGATAGGCGTAGGTGAGCCAATCGGTCCAGTCGGCTCTTATGCCTCCACGTCGGCGCGAGAAAAACCCCCGCACGGGATTGCTCATCGCCAGACCATCAGACATCGCGCCCTCCCCTCGAGAGCTTCATCTGCAGGGCGGTGAACAGGAACAGCACCACACCCAGTATCAGCGAGGCGGCGGCGGCGAGGCCGTAGTTGCGCGGCATCACCGCGAAGCCGGTCTCGTAGATGTAGTGGACGATCATCTTGGTGGCGGTGCCGGGGCCGCCGCCGGTGAGTACGTAGATCTCGTCGAATGTCTGCACCGAGCGGATCACCGCAAGGATGAACACCACCAGCAGCACCGGCTTCAGCAGCGGCAGCGTAATGCGTGTGAACACCCGCCAGGGCGAGGCTCTATCCATCTTCGCCGCCTCGTAAATGTCGGCGGGAATGCTTTGCAGGCCGGCCAGCAGGATCACCATATAGAAACCCATATGCGCCCAGACGGTGACGAAGATCGACCACTTGAACGCACGCGCCGGGTCGGTCAGCCAACTGACCCGGTCGAAGCCGAGCGCGCCCAGCATGCCGTTCAGGGCGCCGTCGCGCTGCAGCAGCCATACCCAGGTCATGGCTACCACCACCGGCGAGAGCATGACGGGGAAGAAAAAGATACCGCGGAAAAAACCGCGCGCGCGGATCTTGCGGTTCAGGGCCAGCGCGGTGATCAGGGCGATGCCTATCATCACGGCGACCTGGGTCGGTACAAACACCAGCGCGTTGCCGACCGCGCGCCAGAACAGGTCGCGCGAACAGGTGGAAGGCTCGAGATAATTGCCGCACTCGAGCAGGGTCGCATAGTTGGACAGGCCCACAAAAGGCCGTTCGCTCGGGTAGAGATTGTCGCTGCCGGTCACCGAATAGAGGACATTCATCAGCACCGGCAATAGCGAGAACAGCGCGATGATCAGGAGATTGGGCAGCAGAAAAACCCAGGGCAGGCGCTGCACGCCCAGCACCCTTTGCAGGCTCGCCATGAGAGGCTCCAGCGCCCGCGCCGGCAAGGCCGCGGCCGTGCCCAGGATTTGCGCGCCGTTCCAGTTCATTGCGCGGTCCTCGTCATCTTCCAGCTGCCTGTAGGGCCAGTTCGATGTCCTTCTTGATGAAGGCGGCTGCGGTATCGATATCGAGCTCTTTGGTGAGTACCTGGCTGATACGGGTGGTCATGGCATTCATGGCCGCGCGCTGGTAGCGCCAGCCCTGGAAGGCGTAGGCGGCCGGAGCGATCTTGTCGGCCTGGCGGGCGAAGCTGGTCAGGGCGTCGCGCAGGTGCTCCGATGCGCCCGGGTAGGCCACCCCGGTGCGCAGCAAAGTGGCGGCGGCGGGAATGTTCGGATGGCGAGCCATGGTTTCGCGCATATTGTCTT
>CAZCKI010000468.1:0-2942 GCA_964498815.1 uncultured Burkholderiales bacterium | reverse complement strand
CCCATCTGCGTTGTTGCGAAGCTGGGTGCATATGTTCAATATCCACGCCAGCTCCGCGCCTAGCATATGGGCCAATCTCGTCAAAACGCGATCCCAATACTTCATCAGACCTTCCCTAGTTGCTCCATGCTGCGATAACGCGGCACATTGGTTACAAACGCGCACATGCGTTCAGGACGAAATCGCCGATACTGGTGCTTCCGTACCGGGAGGCTCCCATGAAAACGATGTATCGGCTGGCCGCGATGGCTTTCCTCTCAATCGGCACCTCGATGGCACAGACTCCGTCAACTCCTGCTGCGCCGCCGCCACCACCACCGCAAGTGGGCTGCGACTCCGTCGAATCGAAACAATTCGACTTCTGGGTCGGCAACTGGTCGTTCACCAGTTCCACGGGCAATGGCAGCAACCGCGTCAGCAAGATCCTCGACAACTGCGTCGTGTGGGAAAATTTTGAAGGTTCGCCGCTGAAGGGACAGAGTTTTTCCACCTTCGATCGCGCCACCCGGAAGTGGAAGCAGACTTGGGTGGACAACACCGCGAGCTATCTCGATTTCACCGGCGGCATCCTTGACGGCAAAATGATCCTGTCGCGCGAGTTCGAACAGGCCGGCAAGAAGATTGGCCAGCGCATGGTCTGGTTCGATATCCACGCCGACCAATTCCAGTGGAATTGGGAACGCTCGGACGACAACGGCCAGACTTGGAAAGTGCTCTGGCATATCGACTACAAGCGGATGAAATAGCCGCCTTTCGCCAAGCGCGTTAGAATTTGCCCTTGACCGACGCAAGGGGGACGCGATGGCCGCAAAAAACGCATTGGCAATCCTGGTCGGCACCCGCAAGGGTGCCTTTGTGCTGACCGCAGACAAGACCCGCGGCAAATGGGATATCCAGGGGCCGCATTTCCTCGGCCAGATCGTGCAGCACGTGGTGCTCGATCCGCGCGACGGCAAGACCATGCTGGTCGCCTCCCGCGCCGGCCACCTGGGGCCGACGGTATTTCGCTCGGTCGACTTCGGCAAGACCTGGAAGGAAGCCAGGAAGCCGCCACAGTTTCCACCTGCCGCCGCCGGGCAAAAAGGCCTCGCGGTCGATCATGTGTTCTGGCTGACGCCGGGTCATGCCGGCGAACCTGGTGTCTGGTACGCCGGCAGCTCACCGCAGGGCCTGTTCCGCTCTATCGACGGCGGCATCACCTGGGAAAGTGTGGACGGTTTCAACCTGAACCCGGATCGGGTCAAATGGTGCGGCGATCCCGGCCAGGACGGCACACCGGACGGGCCGAAATTGCATTCGATCAACGTCGATCCGGCCGACCCCCGGCATCTTTACATCGGCATGAGCAGCGGCGGCGTGTTCGAAAGTTTCGATCGCGGCGCTTCGTGGTCGCCGCTCAACAAGGGTTGCGCGGCGGATTTCATTCCTACTCCCGACCCCGAGTACGGCCATGACCCACATTGCCTGCGCGTACATCCGAAATTTCCGCAGCACGTTTACCAGCAGAATCACTGCGGCATTTACGCGCTCGACTATAAGGCCAAGCGCTGGAATCGCATCGGCGACAATATGCCGAAGGAGATCGGCGATATCGGCTTCCCGATCGTGCTGCACCCGCGTGACCCTGACCGCCTGTGGGTGTTTCCCATGGACGGCAGCACCGTCTGGCCGCGTGTGGCCTTGCAAGGCAAGCCGGCGGTGTACGGCACGCGCGACGCCGGCAAGACCTGGCAGCGCATGGCCAAGGGTCTGCCCAAGGCGCAGGCCTGGTTCACCGTCAAACGGCAAGCGATGTGCGCGGACAGCCACGATCCGGTGGGACTCTACTTTGGAACCACCAGCGGTGAAGTGTGGGCGAGCTTCGATGAAGGTGCGAGCTGGTGCTGCCTGATCCAGCACCTGCCGCATATTTATTCGCTGGAATCTGCCAAGCTGTGAAGGTTGCCCTGCCGAGCCCGTTGATCGAGTACACACAAGGGCGACGCGAAGTCGAGGCCGAAGGCGATACGCTTGATGCCTTGCTTGGCGATCTCGACCGCCGTTACCCGGGAATCCGTTTTCGCATGATCGACGAGCAGGGCCGGATTCGTGCGCACATCAAGCTGTTCGTCGATAAGGCAATCCAGCGCGACCTGACGTACTCGCTTGCGAACAAGAAGGTGGTCGATATCGTCGCCGCCCTGAGCGGCGGCTAGTGTCGTGAGTTGGCAATTCGTTGACGTATGGTCGGGTTGGCGATGACCTCCGCAGACAAAAGTGACGACATCGTCGTCAGGCTAGGCGCCAAGCACAGCAAGGGTTGATCCCTTGCGAGCATTGGCAACGACGCATGGCGGCGATTTCGCCACTTCTGTTCAACGAATTTCCAACTCATGACACTAATTGCCGAAACCCTTCGCCTGGAACAAAGCCTTCGCCGCAGGTGAAAACAGGAAGTCGATGAATTGCTGCCCCGCCGCGGCCGATTTGGCCTCGGACATCGGGCTGATGCCGTAGGTGGTGATCTTCTGCAGCGGCGGCGGCAGCGGGCCCACCAGCGTCACTCCCGCCACCGGCAGGATTTCGCTGATCTGGTGGACGCCCATCTCGATTTCGCCGCGGGCGACGAATTCGGCGACGTAGCCCTCGGTCTGCAGCGTGGATTTGGCGCGCATCGCCTCGGCAATGCCGAGGTCGTGCAGTACACCATCGAATATTTTGCCGCTGGTGCCGCGGGTCGGGTCCATATAGGTCAGGGACTTGGCAGCCAGCAGCGACTTTTTCAGGGCCTCCGGCGTGGAGATGTCGGGACGCGGCGCACCCGCCTTCACGACCACGCCGATACCCACGCTCGCCAAAACGGCCTGCTTGCCGGCCGGCGTCCAGCCTTGCTTGACGGCTTCGTCGAGCCCCTCCATCGGCAGGATCAGCACATCGGCGCGTTCGCCTTTTTGCATGGCCGC
>CAZCKI010000467.1:0-2943 GCA_964498815.1 uncultured Burkholderiales bacterium | reverse complement strand
GCCGGCGGGTTGCGAAGGCTGAAACGACAAGGTACGTCTCCTCGTGCAATTGCTGATTGGCAGTCCACAAACCCGTCGTCCCAGCGAAGGCTGGGACCCAGTCCCACCAATTTGTCGAAAATGGCTCGGACTGGGTTCCGGCCTCCGCCGGAATGACGGTGCAATTCGGGGCGGCGGCAGCAATATTAGCAATTGCTTATATTAGCTAAGTCTAATGGACAGCTTTCACCCAAGTCAAGTAACCTTGCTGCGCCATGACAACTTCAGCCAAGAAACCCGTCCGCGCCAAACCCGGCGCAGCCACGGCCAAGCGCAAGGCTGCCCTACCCACCGAGGAAGGCACCGACATCTTCGCCCTCATCGGCAAATCCGAAAATAT
The DNA here is from genome assembly GCA_964498815.1 of uncultured Burkholderiales bacterium. GTDB lineage: Bacteria > Pseudomonadota > Gammaproteobacteria > Burkholderiales > Usitatibacteraceae > UKL13-2. The sequence continues at coordinate 2,564 of CAZCKI010000467.1, read as the reverse complement.
CGAACAGGCCGCCATCGCCATGCAGGCGATGGCGCACCAGTTGCGCATCAAGATCCTCTGCCTGCTCTCCTCGGGCGAAATGATCGTGCAGGACATCGTCGACGCGGTCGGTACCACGCAAAGCAATGTCTCCCAGCACCTGGGTATCCTCAAGGCCAGCGGCCTGATCGCCTCGCGCAAGGACGCCACCCGCATCTACTACCGCATCGCCGACACGCGCATCCTCAAGATGATTTCGCTGACTCGGGATATTTTTTGCGCGACGTAGAAACAAATTGCAACCATCGCGTGCAGCGATGCTGGGCCAAACGCAGATAGTCCCATTCCAGAGGCATGCCGAAGTCAACCATACACAGTAGCCGCAGGAACTTCTTGAGCGCTTCGAGCCGCGTAACCATTGCGGCGGCGCTTCCGATCAGCGGAATTGCCGCGGCAAGCCCGCCACTACCGAAAGCCGCCAAAGCACTGCCGCTCGCCGATGTCTACCTGCTCCCCTCGCCTTACTTCGATGCCGTCACCAGCAACCGCCGCTACCTGCTCAGCCTGGAACCCGACCGCCTGCTGCACAATTTCCTCACCAGCGCCGGGCTGCCCCCCAAGGGCGAGGTCTACGGCGGCTGGGAGAAGGACACTATCGCCGGCCACACGCTCGGGCACTACCTGACTGCGCTGTCACTGTTGCATGCGCAGACCGGCGACGAAGAGGCCTGTCGTCGCGCCAATTACATCGTCGGCGAGCTGGGCCGCGCGCAGCGCGCGCACGGCGACGGCTACGTCGGCGGCTTCACGCGCAAGCGCAAGGACGGCAGCATCGTCGACGGCAAGGAAATTTTCGCCGAGCTCATGCGCGGCGACATCCGCGCCCTGCCCTTCGACCTGAACGGCTGCTGGGTGCCCTGGTACAACTGGCACAAGCTGTTTTCCGGTTTATCCGCGGCGCAGCAACTCTGCGGCATACCGGCCGCCAGGGAGATCGCGATCCATCTGGCCGAATACATCGGCCGCGTGTTCGCGGCGCTCTCCGATGAGCAGGTGCAGGCGATGCTGGCCTGCGAGCACGGCGGCATCAACGAGAGCTTCGCCGATCTGTATGCCGATACCCGCGACCCGCGCTGGCTGGCGTTGGCCGAACGCATCTACCACCACGCCGTGCTCAATCCCCTGGCCGCGCAGCGCAATGAGCTCGCCAACCTGCACGCCAACACCCAGGTGCCCAAGCTGATCGGGCTGGCCCGCATATTCGAGCTCAACGGCAAGCCGGCCCACGCTGCGGCAGCGCACTTTTTCTGGCAGGCGGTGACACGCGACCACAGCTATGCCATCGGCGGCAACTCCGACCGCGAGTACTTCCAGGCGCCGGGCATGCTTTCGAAGTACATCACCGAGCAAACCTGCGAAGGCTGCAATACCTACAATATGCTGAAGCTGACGCGGCATCTTTTCGCGTGGCAGCCGGATGGCGCGTTGTTCGACTACTACGAACGCGCGCACCTCAATCACATCCTCGCGCAGCAAAATCCCGCCACAGGCCGCTTCACTTACATGACGCCGCTGATGTCCGGCATCGCGCGCGAATTCTCCGAGCCGACCGATTCCTTCTGGTGCTGCGTCGGCAGCGGCATGGAAAGCCACGCCAAGCACGGCGATTCGATCTGGTGGGAGGGCGATGACACCTTGTTCGTCAATCTCTACATCCCCTCGCGAGCACAATGGCAGACGCACAATGCTTCGTGGGAGATGCGCACTCGCTATCCTTACGACGGGCGGGTGGACCTGAAATTGACAAGCCTCGCCGAGTCCAAAACCTTTGCACTGGCGCTGCGCATCCCCTCGTGGGCAGGCGACGCGCGCATCTCCGTCAACGGCAGATCCGCCTACACGGCGCGTGAAAGCGGCTACGCCCTGTTGCGCCGCCACTGGCGCCGGGGCGACCTGGTCACGCTGCACCTGCCGGTCTCGCTGCGCATGGAAGCCACGCCCGGCGATGACGGTACCGTTGCCTTCCTGCACGGGCCGATGGTGCTGGCAGCCGACCTGGGCGGCGCGGACAAGCCCTTCGATCCGGTCGCACCTGCCCTGGTAGGCGATGATCTGCCGGCAGGATTTAGTGCCGTGAATATTCACGAAGCCGTCTACGCCACAAAAGACATCGCCCGCCCCGCCGACCTACGCTTTTCGCCTTTCTACAAGAACTACGAGCGGCGCAGCGCCGTCTATTTCCGCCGCTACAGCGAGGCCGGCTGGCAGTCGGCGCAAACCGCATTTGCCGCCGAGCAGGCGAAGCAGAAGGACCTCGCTGCCCGCTCCGTCGACGTCATTCGCCTTGGCGAAGAGGCGGCGGAAAAGGAACATGGACTCACGTCCGGTATTTCCTACCCGGTGGTATACCGACTACAAACCGGCCGCGATGCCCGCACCGGCGGCTTCTTCGCCTTCCGCATGAAGGTGCGTCCCGGTCCGCTGACCCTGCAAGTGCGCTACTGGGGCGACGAGCGCAAGCGCCACTTCCATATCCTCATCGACGGCACGCGCATCGCCACGCAAACGCTGGAAGCCGAAAGGCC
>CAZCKI010000466.1:0-2944 GCA_964498815.1 uncultured Burkholderiales bacterium | reverse complement strand
CTGGCCAAGGCCGATGCGACCATCTACCGCGGCAACTGGTTCATCAATAAAACCAAGGTAACCAGCTACGATGTGAAAGCCTCGCGCGAGTTGTACCAACTGCCCGCCGGCATGATCTCGCTGGCGTTGGGTGGCGAGTATCGCAAAGAGGATTTGAATTTGCAGCCGGCACAGGCCAACATCGATTTCCTGGTAGCAGGCTTCGGTGGCGCCGGCGTGCCGGTGGTAGCTTCGCGCAACGTCAAATCCGCGTTTGCCGAGGTCAATGTTCCGATCATCAAAGGCCTCGATGCCGACATCGCCGTGCGGTATGACAATTACGAGCGCGTCGGCAACACCACCAACCCGAAGTATTCGATTCGCTGGCAGCCTAACGAAATGGTTCTGTTCCGCGCAGCTCGCGGCACCGGCTTCCGCGCACCGACCCTGACCGATCTGTACTCACCGGTGTTTTTCGGTATCACTACCAACGGCCAGCGTGATTTGATTCGCTGCCCGCAAGGCGGTCCCACCACCGGCATCGATTGCTCCAACCAATTTGTCACCGTCAACGGCGGCAATGCAGCGTTGAAGCCGGAGCGCTCCAAGTCGATCACCTACGGCGTGCTGGTCGAGCCCAGCAAGAACCTTTCCATCGGTCTGGATTTGTTCATGATTGAAGTGAAGGATGTGATCCGTGCCGGCGTGCCGGTCGCCACCATCCTGGCCAATCCCACGCTCTATGCCGGTCTGATCCAGCGTGGCGCGCCGGATGGCGACCCCAGCGGGGTCGGCCGCATCACCGGCATTTCGCAGACGCTGACCAATCTGGGCCAGGCCAATGTCGACGGCGTCGATGTCGATGTGAAGGCCACCGTGTACAGCAGCCCGGAGGACAAACTGGTTGCCCGCCTCAACGGCACTTATATGTCGAAGTACGAAACGCAGAACCTGGACGGCTCCTTCAGCCAGCAGGTCAACCGCGGCAGCGGCTCCTTGCCGGGCGTGGTGCTGCGTTGGCGTCATACCTTCAGCACCACTTACGAGCGCGGCCCCTGGAGTGCGACCGTGTCACAGAACTTCCAGGTGCAATACGACGACGTTCGCACGGCTTTGCAGCCAGCGACGGTTACGCCGCGCAAGGTGGCCCCGTATGAGACCTACGATCTGCAGGCCTCCTACACCGGCTTCAAATCGCTGCGCCTGACGTTCGGCATCAAGAACGTGCTGGACCGCGATCCGCCCTACGCCAACCTTGGTTCCGGATTTATCGGCAGCTACGATCTGAGCTACGCCGATGTTCGCGGCCGCTTCGTTTACGGCTCGGTAAATTACCTATTCAAATAAACGCCCGACTACATAAACCGTAATTTTCGGCAGCCCCGCGGAGAAAGTCTTCCGCGGGGTTTTTATTTCCGCCTTTTCTTTCTTCAGGATCTCAGGAAGGCTTCGTCGCCAAATAGGATCCCAGGCGGCCCAGGGTTTGCTGCATGCCCTCGACCGCGCCGTATTTTTCGGCGACCGCGTCGCGCTCCGCTTTGGAGCGGAACAGCATTTGCATGGAAAGGTGCGTCTTGTCGCCCTGCGCGGTGAAATTTGCCGTGATCATATGAAACAGGCCCGGCGCGGAATTCAGATTTTCGCCGTGCGAAAACACCAGTCGCTCGGGCGCCGTGATTTCGTTATAGACGATGTGGTTGGGGTAGTTGGTGCCGTCAGGGCCATGCATGACGAATATCCATTCGCCGCCGACGCGCAAGTCCATTTTTTGGGTGGTCAGCGTAAAGCCGTTCGGCCCCCACCATTGGGCCAGGTGCGCGGCATCGGTCCATAGGGAAAAAACGCGCTCGCGCGGCGCATCATAAATGCGCGTGGTGGCGATTTCGCGGGTGGAAACCGGGTCGCCTGCCGTCGAAAGATGGGTGGACAGGTGGTCGAGGATCTGGCTCCAGCCACCGTTCCAGCCCTGCTGGTTGTCGGCGTCGAAAGCGGTGGCCAGCACCACGCTGATGGTGAGCCTGGTTTTGCCGGCGGCCTCGAAAAACTCCACCGTGTGGACGCCGTCGAGAATGGTCGAGCCGCCAGCTTCGCATTTTTCGTAAAAGACGATGCGCCGCAGCGGTACGATTTCCCGGTAATTGCGACGCGCGGTTACCGGCGTACCGTCCGGCAGGCGCAGGCTGAACAGCCAGTTGCCGCCAGGGCGGACTTCGATGCCTTCGTGGCGGGTGGACATGCCGTCGAGCACGAACCACTTGGCGATTTGCACGGGGTCGGTCCATGCCGCATACACCAGCTCCAGCGGCGCATCGACGACACGGGTAATGGTAAGCGCCTGGGCGGGCGGACTTGTGGCGAGGCTATTTGCAACAGACATTTTGAGTCTCCTTGGTTTGCGTGGTATCCAGATGCTGCTGCAGTCTTGCCAGGCGCAGATACCAAAAGTGGTGGTGCGGCAGGGGATTAAAAGTGGCGCGCGCGCCAACGCGATGGGACGGTCGCCGCCGGCGGGGCAAGAAGTCGTCGTGCCGGTTTTCGCTCGGTGCGCGCTCGTCGTGCGGCGGTTGCGCGCCATTGGCCAGAGAGCGATAGGTGCTGCCAAAAATTCTCGCGAAAAACACGATGCTTACCCCACTTTGCGCTTGGCGCGCGATTTGCCGGCGGCTTTTTTTTCTTGCCCCTGCACCTCGCGCAGGTAGGCATCCAGGCGGTCCAGGCGCTGTTCCCAGTGCTGCCGGTATTGCTCGATCCAGCCGGATGCATCGCGCAGCGGCTGCGCCTCCAGTTTGCAGGGCCGCCACTGCGCTTCCCGGCCCTTGCTGATGAGGCCGGCGCGTTCCAGCACTTTCAGGTGCTTGGTCACCGCCGGCAGCGACATGGCGAACGGCTCGGCCAATTCGCTCACCGTGGTCTCACCGCCGGCCTCTTCCAGCTCTCCTTCCCCGAGAACATCGACAAGACCTGG
>CAZCKI010000465.1:0-2968 GCA_964498815.1 uncultured Burkholderiales bacterium | reverse complement strand
CACCGTGCGTTCCGCCAATTGCCTCAAGGCCGAGAACATTTACTACATCGGCGACCTGATCCAGCGCACCGAGAACGAGCTCCTGAAGACCCCGAACCTGGGTCGCAAGTCGCTCAACGAAATCAAGGAAGTGCTGGCCGGCAAGGGACTCACGCTGGGTATGAAGCTGGAAAACTGGCCCAACGCGGGCGTCACCAAGTGACCCGGTGATAACCGGGTCATCCCGTTGAAAAACGGGATCCAGCTACGTCAAACACATTATTGAGCAACACTTTTTTCAACCCATAACGATAACAAGGCCGGCGCCATCAGCGGCCAAGACGGAACGGAAAGAACGAACATGAGACATCGTCACGGATTACGCAAACTCAACAAAACCAGCTCGCATCGTTTGGCGATGCTGCGCAACATGACCAATTCCCTGTTCCTGCACGAGGTCATCAAGACCACGCTGCCCAAGGCCAAGGAACTGCGCCGTGTTGCCGAGCCGCTGATCACGCTGGGCAAGGAAGCTACGCTGGCCAACCGCCGCCTCGCCTACAATCGCCTGCAAGATCGCGCGATCGTCACCAAGTTGTTCGCCGAACTCGGCCCGCGCTACAAGGAGCGCAAGGGTGGTTACCTGCGCATACTCAAGTTCGGTTTCCGCCAGGGCGACAACGCACCGATGGCGCTGGTCGAACTGGTCGACCGTCCGGAAGTGACGGAAGCGCCGGCGGAAGAAGCCAAAGCCGCCTGAGTTTCCGGCGCACAATGAAAAACCCGGCTTCGCGCCGGGTTTTTCTTTTGGTGTTGGTCAAAGTCAAAAGCTTTGAAACACAGAGGGCACAGAGAACACAGAGAAAAGCCAAAGCGATTTCGATTTTCTCTGTGGTCTCTGTGTTGAAAGCCTTTTCGCCGGTCTATCACCCGAGATCAAAGATAATTGGCTACTTCCACCAGGTTAAGGTCGGGGTCGCGGAAGTACACCGACAGGATCGGACCGGTTGCCCCGGTACGTTGCGTCGGTCCCAGGATCACCGGCACATTTTCGCGCGCGAGGTGCGCTTGAAGGTCCGCCATCGGTGTATCAGTAATCAGGCAAAAATCCGCCGAACCTGGGGTCGGTTTCAACACATTCCGATCAGGCACCGCATCGGCCTGATGCAGGTTGATCTTCTGCCGGCCGAAGGCAAGCGCAACACGCGTGGTTCCCATCGATTTGAACTCCACCACCTGCATGCCCAGCACGCGCGAATAAAACGCACAGGTGGCCTCGATACTGGCGACGGTCAGGACAAAGTGGTCGATGCGGTCAATTTCCATTGTTGCGCCTCTCCTGGTCGATGCGGCCATCCAGTTCTGGCAGCAGATCGCCCTTGCGCGTTTTCGATAGCTGCGTCCAGTGCACCCCATCGAGCCCGGCCGCCAGCGCCCAGAGCAAGTTGAGACTGGCGCGCGCGTTGACCTGCTTGACGCGGAAATAGGTTTCCACGGCGCTGAGCGCCTGCATTTGCGCAATACTGTCGATCCCCGCCTTGGCCAGCATGCGTGCCGACACCGGGCCAAGATTCAGTAGCGTTGCGGGATTGGTGTCGCTGGTCTTTGCGGAATCGCCTGATGGCATGATGTCGGCGTAGATTGTTATGATTCATTTTCTCAAATAATCGATGGGCTAAAAAGGCTTTTTCATCACAGAGGCACGGAAGACACTGAGAAGATCAAGAACGCTTTGGCCTTTCTCTGTGTTCTCTGTGCCTCTGTGGTTCAATGCCTTTGACCTTTCATAGCTAAACGACAACTCCGCCGGAGCCATTACCGCGTGACTATCCGCCTCGATTCCAAACTGCCGCAAGTCGGCATCACCATCTTCACCACCATGTCGGCGCTCGCCCAGCAGAGCGGCGCGGTCAACCTGGGCCAGGGCTTTCCCGATTTTGCCTGCGATCCGCGCCTGATCGACCTCATGAACGATGCGATGCGTGCCGGCCACAATCAATACCCGCCGATGACCGGCGTGCCGGCGCTGCGCGAGGCCGTCGTCGAAAAAGTCGCAAGCCTGTATGGCCATCGCTACGACGTCGACAACGAAGTCACCATCACAGCCGGCGCGACACAGGCGATCCAGACCGCCATCACCGCCATCGTCCATCCGGGCGACGAAGTGATCGTGTTCGAGCCGGTCTACGACAGCTACGAGCCGGTGATCCGCCTCAATGGCGGCGTGCCTGTGTACGCCCGCCTTACGCACCCGGACTACCGGCCCGACTGGGAGCAGGTGCGCGCGCTGATCACACCGCGCACTCGCGCCATCCTCATCAACACGCCGCACAATCCCACCGCCACCTGCTGGTCCGCGGCCGATATGGAGTCGCTGGCGGCGCTGCTCAAGGGCACCGATATCGTTGTCATCAGCGACGAGGTGTACGAGCACATGGTGTTCGACGGCGCGCGCCACGAAAGCGTCGCACGTTACCCCGGACTCACCGAGCGGACTTTTCTGATTTCCTCGTTCGGCAAGACTTATCACGTCACCGGCTGGAAAATCGCCTACTGCCTGGCGCCGCGCGAGTTGATGGCGGAATTCCGCAAGTCGCACCAGTACGTGGTGTTCACCGTGCACACGCCTTCGCAGCATGCGTTGGCGGCGTATATGAAATTCGGGACGCACAATGACCTGGCCGCTTTCTACCAGGCCAAGCGCGATTACTTTCTCGATGCGGTCCGCAACGTGCCGCTACGCTGGCTGCCCTCGGCCGGCAGCTATTTCGTGTCTGCGGGGTTTGCGCATCTCGATGCCTTTGCGAAGCTGAGCGATGCGGAGTTTGCGCGCAAGCTCACCACGGATTTTGGTGTGGCCTGCATTCCGGTTTCGGCGTTTTATCACGATCGGACGGATTATCAGACGGTGCGGTTTTGTTTTGCGAAGAAGGAGGAGACGTTGGCGTTGGCGGCGGAGAGACTCCGCAGAATAGCCGGCGCGTAAAGG
>CAZCKI010000464.1:0-2976 GCA_964498815.1 uncultured Burkholderiales bacterium | reverse complement strand
CTGCTGTCCCTACCCGCTCGGGTGGGAAATGCGCGCCGGGCAAACGGAATAAGTGCACCGACTGTCGCAGAACGGAGACAAGCCGTCCCCGCCGCACGTATCGTCGGTCAGGCAAACTCGTCAAGTCATTGATGTGGCGGGCGATCTACAAATCTGCGTTACTAGCTCTGGGGCAGTGCGCCCAGGCAACGCCACACCGAGGCGAATAAAAAGCAATTGTTTATTCCAAGCCGATGTTTCGCAAAGAATTTTTTTGGAGCAAAAATGCGAAAAACAATTGGACTGAGACCCACTACTCGAGCAGAAACTTGCGCACCGCGCCGATCTGGTCTTCGCTCACCAGCATCGGCGCGTGGCCGATGCCGGCAAATTCGATTCCCTGCACGCCCGGCTTGGCGCACATGGTGTCGAACGTCACTTTCTTCAGCAAATCCGATTCCGCGCCACGCAACAGCAGCACCGGGCAGGCAATCGCATTCCAGTATGGCGTGAGGTCGACATCGTTGATCGGCCCCTGCCGGAACGCGTCGCCGATCGCGGGGTCGTAGCGAAATTGCCAGGAGCCGTCGTTATTTTCCTTTAGCAGCGGACGGGTGGTGCTGCGCCACTGCTCTTCGTCGAGTCCGAACGGGCTGATCGCCTTCACCGTCGCCACCGCCTCTTCGAAGGAGGCGAAGCGCACGTCGTTGCCGACGTAGCGGCCGATGCGCTCCAGTGCATCCTTGGGTACCAGGATGCCAACATCGTTGAGCACCAGACGCGATACCGGCGAATTAGGCAGCGAGGCGAGCAACATGCCAAGCATGCCGCCCATCGAAGTGCCGAGCCAGTGCAGCTTGCCGGCGTTGAGGTGGGCCAGCAAGGCCTGCGTATCGGCGAGGTATTGCGGATAAGCGTAATCGACGGGGTTGGCGAGCCAGTCGCTTTCGCCGCGGCCGGCAGCGTCTGGACAAATCACGCGATAGCGATCAGACATCGCCGCCGCGAGCACGTCAAAGTCGCGTGCGCAACGGGTCAGGCCGTGCGCGCAAATGAGCAGATCCGGATTGGCTGCGTCACCCCATTCGACGTAATGGATATTGTGCGCGCCGCCGGAATCGGCGCAGCGCAGCGTGTGATGACGCTCAGCGGCCACGATGACGGTTCACCACGCCGGGAATCAAACTGTACGGACCGGTCGCCGAGCCCATCATTGCCGGGCCGAGGCGATCGTGTCGCCGGGCTGCCAACCGCCTCCCAGAGCCTTGATCAGGCCCACCGTCGCCAGCAATCGCCGGCCCAGCAGCGACGCGGAGGTGCGCTCGTTGTTGAATTGCGCGGTCTGCACCGTCACCACACTTAGATAATTGACGGTGCCGGCCTTGTATTGATTGGTAGTGAGCGCGACCGATTCGCGCGCCACGCGCACCGCCTCGTCCTGCACCTTGGCCTCCTCGGCGAGGATACGAAGATCGGCAAGATTGTCCTCGACGTCCTGGAAGGCCTGCAGCACCGATTGCCGATAGCCGGCCGCCGCCTGGTCGTACGAGGCCGCGGCTTGATCGCTTACCGAGCCGCGCCTGCCGAAATCGATCAGGGTCTCGGCCAGCGCCGGCCCCATGGACCACACCCGGTTGGGCGCGGAAATCCACTTCGCGAGTGTGGAGCTGGTGTAGCCGTCGTTGGCCGAAAAGCTGAGGCTGGGGAACCAGGCGGCCCTGGCCACACCGATTTGCGCATTGGCGGCGATGGCGCGACGCTCGGCGGCAGCGACATCGGCACGGCGCTCCAGCAACGAAGACGGTAGTGCGCTGGGTATCGCCGGCAGCGTGGCATTCCACTGGATGCGCGCGATCGCAAAGTCGGCCGGTGCCTTACCGACCAGCACGGCGATGGCGTGCTCCAGCGCAGCACGGCTGGCGCCCAGGTCGATCTGCTGCGCTTTGGCGCTCAGCAACTGCGTTTCCGCTTGCACCACGTCGACCTTGCCGGCCACCCCCGCGGCGTAGCGGTTGCGCGTGAGTTGCATCGATTTTTCGAAGGCGGCGACGGTCTCGTCCAGCAATTGCTTCTGGTAATCGTTTACGCGCAACTGAAAATAATTCGCGGCGAGGTCGGCCTGCAGCGACAGGCGCGTGGCTTCCAGGTCGGCGGCACTGGCGGCGGAAGACCAGTCGTTCGCTTCGGCCTGGCGGCGCAACCGGCCCCACACGTCCGCTTCCCAGGAGAGCGCGGCATTGACGTTGTGGCTGGTCGAAGTGCCTTGTTGCGTTCCGGTACGCCGGCTGCTCGCGTTCAGCGACACGGTCGGAAAGAAATTGGCGCGCGCACCGTCGGCAAGCGCCCTCGCCTGGCGGTAGCGTGCTTCCGCAATTTGCAGATTCTGGTTGGCGGTCGAAACCTGTTGCATGAGGCCGTCGAGCGTCGCATCGCCGAAGATGGCCCACCAGTTGCCGCGCAGGCCGGCGTCGTTCGGCCGGGCGGGTTGCCAGTCGCCCCCTTCCTTGAAGGCAGCCGGCACCGGCATCTCCGGACGCTTGTAATCGGGGCCGACCGCACATCCGGCAACCATCGCCGCCAGCAGCATCGAAAAGACCATTTTCTTATGCAAAAACAATTTATTCCCCTTCGGAAGCAACCGCCACTACGGGTGCGCGGCGAAACGGCTTCTGTTTCCACCAAATGCTGAAGCGGTCGAGATACAAGTACACCACCGGTGTCGTATACAGCGTCAGCAACTGGCTCATGATCAGGCCGCCGAGGATGGAGATGCCCAGCGGCTTACGCAATTCGGCGCCGTCGCCGAAGCCGATGGCGAGCGGCACCGCGCCCAGTAGTGCGGCCATGGTGGTCATCATGATCGGACGGAAGCGCAGCTTGCAGGCCTCGAAGATGGCGTCGCGCGGCGTCAGGCCGTGACTGCGCTCGGCCTCGATGGCGAAGTCGATCATCAGGATCGCATTCTTCTTCACCAACCCGATCAGCAGGATGACGCCG
>CAZCKI010000463.1:0-2981 GCA_964498815.1 uncultured Burkholderiales bacterium | reverse complement strand
CAATTGCAGGTTTTGCAAGGCCTCGGTTGCGATGAGGCGCAGGGATTTCACCTGTGCCGGCCGTTGAGCGGAGAACGGTTGGCAGAGGAGTATTTGGGCGCGCGCGTTGCCGCCACGTTGCCGGCCTGACCGATTGCGGGAACTCGCCGACCGTCAAGAGTATTTGTCCAGCGCTCTCGCTGGTAGTAACAACCCCAATCTGCGTTACTCGCGGTATGCCGGTTCAAAGTGCGCTACTGTTTGCCAAAAACCGGCGGACTGAATTCGCTGCAGCACTTTCCAGATCGCCTCTGTCCATTCCTGGTCTTTGATTTTGCAGGGGAATTTTTGTACCAAAATCGCGCATGGTGTATGAAGATGGTATTTTTGACGGCCCGCTTTGTACTCGAATCGGGCGGCACAAATTGGTCCGCATCTGAACGTGGTAACGTATTTTCGTGCGATCCGATAGCGGTCGCCGACTTCTGTTTTCCCTGGAGCTCCGCTTGAAAAAATTACTCTTTGCACTTTCGCTTGCGCTCGCCGCAACTGCATTGCACGCGCAGCAGGTTTTCGACACCGAACAATACAAAGTGCGCGCGGTCACGCTGATCAAGGACTTGTATCACCCTTGGAGCATCGCCTTCCTGCCGGATGGCCGCTGGTTGATCAGCGAGCGGCGCGGCACGCTGCGTATCGTCGAAAACGGCAAGCTCACCGACAAGCCGGTGGCAGGGCTGCCGCATGTCGTTGAGCACGGGCAGGGCGGTCTGCTCGACGTGCAGTTGCACCCCAAGTACGCCGAGAACGGCTGGATCTACTGGACCTACAACGACGGTACGCCGGGGCAATACGGCACCGAGCTTGCGCGCGGCAGATTGGGCGGCAGCAGGGACGAGCCGCGCATGACCGATGTGCAGCTGCTGTTTAAAATGAACCCGAAGTACCCGGCCAACTATCACTTCGGCTCGCGCATCGTGTTCGATCGCGAAGGCTATCTGTACGTGACCTTCGGCGACCGGGGCGACGCCACCGACAGGGGCTACCAGCAGAATGCGCAGCGCCTCGACACCCACGCCGGCAAGTCGATCCGCTTGTTCGACGACGGCCGCGTGCCGCCGGACAATCCTTTCGTGAAGACGCTCGGCGCGAAGCCGGAGATCTTTACGCTGGGCAATCGCAATATGCAGGGCGCGACTATGCACCCGGTGACCGGCAAGGTGTGGGCGCACGAGCATGGGCCGCAGGGTGGCGATGAAGTGAACGTGCTGGGCTCGGGGGTCAACTACGGCTGGCCGGTGATCACTTACGGCGCCAATTACGGCAGCGGCAGCAAGATCGGTGAGGGGACCGCAAAGGACGGCATGGCGCAACCGCTGCTGCACTGGACGCCTTCGATCGCACCTTCCGGCATGGCGTTTTATACCGCGAAGCCCTTCGCCAAATGGCAGGGCAGCTTGTTGGTGGGGGCGCTGGCCGGGCAGATGGTGGTGCGCATCACCGTCGACGGCGAAAAAGTGATCGCGCAGGAGCGCATGTTCGTGAACAAGCTGGGGCGCATCCGCGACGTGCGGCAGGGGCCGGATGGCTTGGTGTACCTGCTGACCGATTCGCCGACCGGCGAATTGATTCGCCTGGAGCCGGAGAAATGAGCGATGCGGTGGAAGCAACGGCAGTTGCCTCACGCGAAGTAAAGGTTTGGGATATCTGGCTGCGAGCATTCCACTGGCTGCTGGTTACGCTGGTGGTGGCTCAATTCACTACCGGGCACCTCGGCGGTAACTGGCTGGAGTGGCACACCCGGTGCGGGTTCACGGTGCTGGGGCTGCTGGTGTTTCGCATCGTGTGGGGCATTGTCGGCAGCCATCACGCACGCTTCGCGAATTTCCTGCGTGGGCCGGGCGCGGTGATCGCCTACCTGAAAGGGCTGCGTAGCGGCGAAGCGCCGCGAACGCTCGGCCACAACCCGATGGGGGCGCTGAGCGTGATGGTGATGTTGCTCTCGCTGCTGATACAAGCCATGACGGGATTGTTTGCCAACGACGACATCACTACCGAAGGGCCGTATGCGGGCAGCGTCAGCAAGGCGGCGAGCGATTTCCTGACGGTGGTGCACAAGGCGAATGCGAAGGTGCTGATCGCGCTGGCGGTGCTGCACCTGCTGGCGATCGGGTACTACGTTTTCATCAAGAAAGAAAACCTGGTGAAGGCGATGCTGACCGGCAACAAGCCTTACGACGGTGAAGCGCCGGCGGTGGCGCGGCCGCTATGGCTGGCGCCGGTGATCGCGGTGGTGGTGGGGGTTGCGGTGTACTGGCTCGTCAAAAAATAAAACGCCGCGAGGAGGCTCGCGGCGTTCGATTGCAACGGACGAAAAGTTACTTGGCGCGGTAGTCGTCGTGGCAGGCCTTGCAGGCGCCGGCGGTGGCGCCGAATTGCTTTTTGATGTCGTCCTGGTTGCCGGTCTTGGCGACGGCGGCGAGCTTGGAGACTTCGGTTTGCATCTTTTCCATCTTGGCCTTGAAGTCGTCCATCTTGGCCCAGACTTCGACCTTGGCCTTGGTTTCGTGGCCTTTTTCGGTGCCGGGTACGAAGCCTTCCATCGGCAATTTGCTGACGAATTCGACGGTGGCGGCGCGTTGGGAGAAGACGTCCTTGTTGTAGGGGATATCGCCTTTGACCTGCGCGCCCATTTGCGAGAAGTTAAAGCCGATCACACCCATGGCGTCCTGGCGGTATTCGATGAGTTTTTCCGGTTTGACTTGCGCGGCAGCGGTGCCGGCAACGCCGATGATGAGGGCGGCGGCGAGAGAAGAGGCGAAAGCAGTAGAAACGCGCATGAAGCTCCCTTTCAGGTTTGGATTTTTGGAATAAGAAAATTTGTGTAAGTGAGTGGTAAAGCAAACACCGAGGAGACGGCAAAATTCCCGGTGATGCGATGCGCTGCCGTCAGGCGCAGGCATCGGCCCAGCAGTTCGGCGTTTCGTAGAGCCGGACGCGCG
>CAZCKI010000462.1:0-2984 GCA_964498815.1 uncultured Burkholderiales bacterium | reverse complement strand
CTTCCTGGCCGGGCTCTTCGAGGATGGTGAGGTTGCAACGGTCGATCACCCGCACGCCGGCCGCGCGCGCCGCGACCACCAGCTCGCGAAAATGCTCGTTCAGTTCCGGTGCGCCGCCGGTCAGGTCCAGTGTCTGCACGCCGCGCACCTTGATATAGGCGATCACGTCGGCGACGGTCTCACGCGACATCATTTCCTTGCGGTCCGGGCTCGCGTTGACGTGGCAATGAAAGCACGCCTGGTTGCACTTGTAGCCGAGGTTGACCTGCAGCGTGTCCAGCGCCTTGCGGCGAAGGTGCGGGAAGCCGCGCGATTTCATCAGGTGCAGGGTCTGGTGCATGGTGGTCTCGGGAACGTAGAAAGTGATGCTAACGCAATTTGCGCGGCAGAGGATTTGGTCGCGATGTCCGGCTCCTCCTTACGGCCGGTTCAGGCCGGCGCGGTTCCCGACCAGGCAATCGTAAGCAAGGGCAGCTTCCAACGACCTACGCGCGACCGGCCGCGACTGGATGCACAGGAATGCGTCGCGCCCCCTTTTTTATCCAACCAAGAGACTTCACCATGTTTACAGGCAAGACCGCACTCGTCACCGGCTCCACCTCGGGCATCGGCCTCGGCATCGCCCGCCACCTGGCTTCGCAAGGCGCCAACATCATTCTCAATGGCTTCGGCGACCCCGTCGAAATCGAAAAGCTGCGCACGGAGATCGCCGCGCAAGCGGGCGTCACCGTCACCTACGACAACGCCGACATGAGCAAGGCCGAGGCGATCGAAGCCATGATGGCGCGGGCGCTGCAACAGTTCGGCGCGGTGGATCTCCTCATCAATAACGCCGGCATCCAGCACGTCTCCCCGGTCGAATCCTTTCCGGTCGAGAAGTGGAACGCGATCCTCGCCATCAATCTTACCGCTGCATTCCATACCACACGCCTCGCCATTCCGGCGATGAAGGCGCGCGGCTTCGGCCGCATCGTCAACATCGCCTCGGCGCATGCGCTGGTGGCAAGCCCGTTCAAGTCGGCCTACGTCGCCGCCAAGCACGGCATCGCCGGCTTCACCAAATCGGTGGCGCTGGAAGTCGCCGAAGCCGGCATCACGGTGAATGCGGTCTGCCCCGGCTACGTGCTGACACCGCTGGTGGAAAAGCAGATTCCCGACACCGCCAAGGCGCGCGGCATCAGCGAAGAGCAGGTGATCCGCGACGTGCTGCTGGCGGCGCAGCCGACCAAGAAGTTCGTCACCGTCGAAGAAGTCGCTGCGCTGACGGCATTCCTGTGCGGGGCCAATGCGGCCTCGATCACCGGCGCCGTCCTGCCCATCGAAGGCGGCTGGACCGCGCACTGACGCAAATCATGTTGCCGACGGCCCTCCGTAAGAGGGCCGTTGAATTTATCGGCCCAAACGCGCGTGAATGGCCATTGCCGCCGCAATCGACAGGCACATGGTGAGGAAGGCGACCCAGGCATAGGGCCACAGCAGGGGCATGCCGAGCAGGATCAGGCCGTCGTTGCTGCCGGGGATCAGCAGGCTGCCCCAGCCCATCAGCAGGCCGCCCAGGAAACATTTCGCAAGCTGCATGCCGGCAATCGGTGTCGCGCGGAAACGACCTGCCGTCCAGCCGCCTATCATCGCGCCGGCCAGCAGCGCCAGCAACAGCAGAACACGTACGCCGAGATCGGCGGCCATGCCCTGCGCCAGTTCCGCCAACACATCGGTGTAGGCCCAGGCACCCATCATCACCAGCAGGATGACGAAAGTAATGCCGATCACCGCTGTCGCAGCGTGCGGCGACCACACCCGCTCCGTGATTTCTTTTCGTACGGCTTGCGAGCCGGTGCCTATCATCACCAACGGCCGCCCCGCACGCCACAACACGAATATCGTCACCAGTACCAGCGCACCGGTCGAAGCCTGCAGGATCGGTGAAGGCTCCGTCAGCATCGTCGGTTGCGGCATCGGCAACAGGGTTCCCACCGTCAGGCAACCCACATAAAAACCAACCGGCGTCAGCACGTACGCCCATTCGCCCGAACCCAGCCGCGCAATGGCGCCGAACACGCAGGCCTGGTTGACGTAGGCGCCTACCCCCAGCAGTACGCCGCCGGCAATCGTATAGACGCTGACTGCGTAGCCCGAAGGCGTCTTGCCGAGCAGGTGCAAGGCCTGCGCGATCAACAGGCCCGCCACCACCCAGATCGAAGCCTCGACCATGCTGGCAAGCCGGTGCGCACGCCGCTTGTGGACGATCTCATCCACGGCCGCCACCGTGCAGGTGGCCCCGCGCTGGATGGCAAATCCCATGGTGCCGGCCAGCAGCAAGCCGGTGGCGACGATCAGGAATTGCGTGATGGACATGGCGCGCTTTCTCGAAACAGTAGTGAGTAAGGGGCGCCCCCGCGATCGGCGCGCCCCCGCGAAACATCTACCGGACCATTACATATGGTCGGGCATGGTTTCCGGCTTCTTGTCGTTGACGATGTCGGCGATGGTCAGCTCCACCGGCTGGTTGGTTTCGTTCTTCCAGTGATGCTTGGTGCCCAGGTATTCGCGGGCGATGTCGCCGGCCTTGTGCAGGATGGGCACCAGGCATTTGCTGTTGTTTTCATAGATCTCGCCGGAGTTGACCATGATCAGCGCGGGACGGTCCGAGTGATCGTGCAGCGGCACGACACCACCCGGGGCGATGGTCATATGACGCATGCGCAGGCGGCGCTGGTCGAGCTTCACGTTTTCCTTGGCGAGGTCGATGGCGGCGAGCTCGGTGTCGGTAATGCCGATCGGTGCGGTCGGCGCCTTGGCCAGCGCGTTTGCGCCGATCTTGTCGGCCGGGCATTGGCCCGCCTGGGCGGACAGGGCCGCGGTGGCCAGCAGGCCGGCGAGCACAATAGCGATATGATTCTTTTTGAAGTGAGACATTATTTTTCCCTAACAATGAATTGCGACAAGTCGCGAGATAAATGACGCATGCGCGCCGAATGGACTGC
>CAZCKI010000461.1:0-2985 GCA_964498815.1 uncultured Burkholderiales bacterium | reverse complement strand
CGGCGTGCTCGATCACCATCAGGCTGGCATTGGCGACATCCACTCCGACTTCGATCACGGTGGTGGCGACCAGCAACTGGATTTCGTTGGCGACGAATTTCGCCATCACCCCGTTCTTTTCGACGGGTTTCATACGGCCGTGCACCAGGCCCAGCTTCAGCTCCGAAAATTCGGCCTGGATGCGTTCGAAAGTTTCCACAGCGGTTTTTAGCTGCAGCGTTTCCGATTCCTCGATCAATGGGCACACCCAGTACGCCTGGGCGCCGGCTGCGCAGGCGTCGCGTATCCGCGCCAATACTTCGTCGCGGCGCTGGTCGCTGATCAGCTTGGTGATGACCGGCGTGCGCCCCGGCGGCATTTCGTCGATCACCGATACATCGAGGTCGGCAAAGTAGCTCATCGACAAGGTGCGCGGTATCGGCGTCGCGCTCATCATCAACTGATGCGCCTCGTGGCTTCCTGCGGCCGATTTTTCGCGCAGCGCGAGGCGTTGTGCGACACCGAAGCGATGCTGCTCGTCGATGATGGCGAGTCCCAGTTTGGCAAACGTGACCCCATCCTGGAACAGCGCGTGTGTGCCGATCGCAAGCTGAGTCGTACCCGCTTCGATGGCGGCGATCGCCTCGCGCTTCTCCTTTGCCTTCAGGCTGCCGGTAAGCCAGGTCACGGTAACACCCAGTGGCGCCAACAGGACCGAAAGCTTGCGGTAATGCTGCTCGGCGAGGATTTCGGTGGGCGCCATCAGGGCGGCCTGATAGCCGTTGTCGATGGCCTGTGCCGCCGCCAAGGCCGCCACCACGGTTTTACCGCTGCCCACATCGCCTTGCAACAGGCGCTGCATCGGGTGCGCCGCGGTCAGGTCCCGGCTGATTTCCTGCCAGACGCGCCGCTGCGCGCCGGTCAGTCCGAACGGTAAAGATTGTTGCAAGTCGCGCGCGAGCTTGTTTTTGGCGGCAAGACGCGGCGCGGTCTTGGCATCGCGCGCGGCGCGGGCTTTTTTCATGGCGAGCTGCTGCGCCAGAAGTTCGTCGAACTTGATGCGTCGCCAGGCGGGGTGAGTGCGCTCGACCAGACTTTGTTGCGAGGCGCTGGGTGCGGGTCGATGCAAGGCGAGCACGCTCGCCTCGAAATCCTCCAGACGCAGGCGGCTCCGGATCGCGGCGGGCAGGGCGTCGTCGAAAGACTTCGCGTGTTGCAGGGCCAGCAGAGCACGGTCGATGGCGCGGCGTATGACGGTTTGCGTAACGCCGGCCGTGGTCGAATAGACCGGCGTCAAAGCTTCCGGCACCGCGTCGCCCGCCGCCACCACGCGATAGCGCGGGTGAATCATTTCCGCGCCGAAAAATCCCGGCCGCACTTCGCCGTACAGCCGCAAGCGGCGGCCGGCCTGCATTTGTTTCACTTGGCTGCCGTAAAAATTCAGAAAACGCAGGTACAGCGTGTCGGACCCGTCTACGCATTGCACCACCAGCTGGCGGCGCGGGCGGTAGGCGATTTCGCAGTGAACGATGTCGGCTTCGACCTGGCAGGGGGTGCCGGGCTGGGCGTCGCGCACTTTGGTAATGCGCGTTTCATCCTCGTAGCGGATCGGCAGGTGCAACGCAAAATCCCAGTCGACGCGCAGGCCGATGGCGGCGAGCTTTTGCGCAACGGTGGACGCTGCTGCAGGTTCTTTGCGTGCCGCTTTGCCGATTTTTCGTGCAACCGCCACGCCGGCTAGCCGCCTGCCGCGGTGCGCGGCGAGTGGTGTGCCGGCTTCATTTCTTGATGGAAGGCTCTTTGCTCACGCCCGATTTTAACCGCGTCAGACGCACCACTTCCGGCAGATTGCGCAATTGCCGGATGACTGCAGCAAGGTGCATGCGGTTACGCACTTCCAGCGTGAACTTGAGCGTCGAGTACTTGCCGTCGTCGGCCGGTCCATCGTTCATCTGCACTTGCGCGATGTTCGAGTCGGCGCTGGCGATCTCGGCAGCAATCCTTGCCAGCACGCCGCGCCGGTCGGTCACCAGCACGCGGATATCGACGCGGAACAGCCGGTCGATGGCCGGGTCCCACTGCACGTCTACCCATTTGTCCGGGTCGAATTTGTAGGGGTGGATGGCGGGGCAATCGTGGGTATGGATGATGAGTCCCTGGCCGCCCTTGATCTGCGCGATGATCGGATCACCGGGGATCGGCCGGCAGCACGGCGCAAACTGCACCGCCATATCCTCGGTGCCGCGAATGGTGATGGCATTTTTCGGCCGGTGTTCGGCGGCTTCCAGCTCGGCCACCGCGAACAGTTTGCGGGCGGCGACGATGGCGAGGCGTTTGCCGAGTCCGATTTCGGTCAACACCGCTTCGCGCGTCTTGACGTGATCGCCTTTCAGCAAGCGGTTCCAGTGCGTTCTGCCGATGTCGTTGGGGTCGAAATTGAGCGAGCGCACTGCCTGGATCAGCAGCAGTTCGCCGAGCTCGACCGACTCGGAAAGCTGGGTTGTCTTCAGGTAGTGGCGGATGTGCGAGCGCGCGCGTCCGGTGACCGCGTAATTGAGCCAGGAGGGATTGGGCCGGCCGGTTTCGCTGGTCATCACCTCGACGCGATCGCCGTTTTTCAAGCGCGTCGACAGCGGCGACTCGGTCTCGTTGATACGCGCCGCCACGGCGCGGTTGCCGATGTCGGAGTGGATCGAGTAGGCGAAGTCGATCGGCGTAGCGCCTTTCGGCAGCGAGATGATCTTTCCCTTCGGTGAAAACACGTAGACCGCGTCCGGAAACAGGTCGACCTTGATGTGTTCCAGGAACTCGAGCGCGTCGCCGGTGCCCGACTGGATTTCCAGCAGCGACTGCAGCCATTGGTGGGTCTTTTGCTGCATGTCCGAAACGTGCCCGTCTTTTTCGTCGAGCGTTTTGTACAACCAGTGCGAGGCCACGCCGGCCTCGGCGATCTTGTGCATATCGCCGGTGCGGATCTGCAGCTCGATCGGCGTGCCGTAGGGGCCG
>CAZCKI010000460.1:0-2985 GCA_964498815.1 uncultured Burkholderiales bacterium | reverse complement strand
CTTGGAGATTGCAGCCTTCCGCTTGACACGGTTGCTCCCCCGTCGCCGGGGGAGGATTACATCTTTTTGCTATCGCGCAATACACTCAAGCAAGTCAATTTTTGGCTTAACCGAGCAACATGACAGCCCTGCCCCCTAATTCGGTCGAGAGTAAGCAATCATTTTCCGCCGAACCAAGAAAGTCTCCATGACGCGATATCTGCTCCCAATGTCAGCTGCTCTGGCCACACTGGTCGCGTGGACATCGGCTGCCGCAGCCGAGTGGCCCACGGCGAAGCTCGGGCCGATATCGGTTTGGGATGCGGCAAGCGATCGCGTAGCAAAGAGCCGTTTTGTTCCCATGCAATTGATCGTACCGGGCGTATGGGATGGCGTCAGACGCATCGACCTGCCGCTCGCGAAAGGCGATGGCACCGAGGAGACTGTGTGGAGCGGCCCGCAAACCTGGCAAAACCCACACACGGGATCAACACTGACTGTCTACGACCGCCGCCGTACCACCCGCCGTGAAGGCCTGGTGGTGCAGAAAATGGCGGTACGTGACGACGGTTCGGCAATCGGCCGTGTCTCCGATTCGCGATTCGGTGGCTTGGTCTGCGACCAGGAAGCCAAATTTCCTCTCGGCGTCTGGACGCAGGGGGAGGTACGCACCTACAACTACGTGTGCCTAGGGTCAGGCGATGGTCCAGCGAAACCGAAGAAACGCACCTCGCGCATCTCGATCGAAGAGCTGGACTATGAGTGCGACGGCACCGTGCACTGCCTGCGCTTCAAGTGGCGCCACACCGATGGTGACAGCGGGGAGGTTCTCGACCAGCGGACGTACATCCTGTCCCCCGGTCGTGGTTTGATCGGCCATGAACGCGATTAATCGATCCCGGTCCGGCAATGCGGCAATGGGGTCACCCTGACTCCAATGTTCGGCCGCCTGCCGGCACGCGCAGCGTTACAGTAGGCGAATATCCTCCGGGGTTCGATCGTAGCGACCGTGCTGGCCGTCCACATATTTGATCGAGGACGCGAGCTCGCCGGCATCGGCGTCGTCGAGCGAGGCGACCGCCACGAAATAGAAGGGACCTCCACCCGGCCCCTGCTCGCCGTATCCAGGCGTGCGGATGCCGCAGGTCTTGCAAAAGCGATAGTGCAGGCCAGATTCCGGGCGCCCCGGGGGCACCCATTGGTATTCCGTCTGGGCGTCCGCGCCCGCGATCAGGCGAAAGCGATCGGGCGCCACCAGCACGAACCAGGCGCGCGCTTTGGTGCAGATCGAGCAGTTGCAGCGCATGGTTCCCTTGCCGAGGTCGATGTCGGCCTGGAAGCGGACGGCGCCGCAATGGCAACTGCCGTTGTAGGTTTTTTTCATGGGTAATTCCTGGTTGGTTGCCATGCGATCCATTGCCGATGGTCCAATGCCGCTCCGTCGCCGCAAAGGACTCCATGCGATTGCGAGCAGATGGTTCATGCCGTGGTCAGCGCTTCCACGACACCATGGCGAAGCGCGCGCCTTGCGGGTCGGTGCATTGGACGATCCATTGTTTGGTGGGAACCTCGTGCGGTTCCAGGGTCACTTCGCCGCCGGCTTCGACGACGCGCGCCGACGCGGCGTCGATGGCGTCGACATTGAAATAAAACAGCCAATAGGGCGCAGGCGTTTCGGGCAGCTTGGTCATCATGCCGCCGACCGCGTCGCCGCCGGTGGCGAAAACCTGGTAGACGCCCATCGGACCCATGTCGAGCGCGCGCACCTTGGTCCAGCCGAACAGCCCTTGGTAAAACGCGAAATCGGCGGCCCCGTCGCCGGCGCTCAATTCATTCCAGCCGATATTGCCCAGCGCGTCGGGCGCGAGCTCCACCGGTGGCGTGCCGTTCATGCCCTTGAACACGGTGAAGGTGGCGCCGTGCGGGTCGGCGACCGCCGCAAAACGGACCACGCCCGGAACGTCTTCCGGACCGTGGCAAACGCTGCCGCCCGCCGCCTTCACCCGCTGCGCATGGTGATCGACGTCGTCGACCAGGATATAGCCGGTCCAAGTGGGTTTGGCGCCTCGCTGGCGCGCGTCCTCGGAGATCGGCATCAGGCCGCCGATATTGGCCGGCCCCATGGAGAGAATCGTATAAGGGCGGTCGGGCACGCCCCCGTCTTGCATGTCCCAGCCGATCACTTTTTGATAGAAGGCTGCGGCGGCCTTGGTGTCGCTGGTCATCAGATCGTACCAGGCGAAATTTCCGGTTTTCATGGTCATGGCTCTACTCCTTGGTGTGTTTTTGTTGGAACAGCAACTCCAGATAGCGGTGCAGATGGCTGAGGCACTCGTCGGCGACCTCGGGTCCGCGCCTGGCCTTGGCGAGAATGAAAGCGCCCTGGATGGTCGCCTGCATATAGAGGGCGAGGCTGTCGGGCGTCCACTTTGCGCGCGGCGCGTACAGCCGCTTCGCCTGGGCGATGTCGTCGGCCAGCATCGCCGCGTGCTCGCCGATATGCCGGTCGCAGGCCTTGCGGATGGCCGGATGGGTGTCGTAGGTCTCCTGCACCATGGTGCCGAGCAGGCAGGTGAACTCGGGGAGCTTGCCTTGCAGGATGGCGCGGCGGAATTCGACATAGGCCAGCAGCCTGGCCAGCGGATCGGGCAGGGCGCGGTAGGGTGCGGTCGAAAAAAGACCGTCCGCCATGTCGGCGAAGTGCTGCGCCGTCGAGACGGCCAGCGCTTGCTTGCTCTTGAAGTGATGGAAAAAGCTACCCTTGGTGAGCTGGGCGGATGCGCACACGTCATCCACCGTGGTGGCCGCGTATCCCTTGGTGCGGAATACCAGCATGGCCGCGTCCAGAATCCGGGTCTTCGATTCGTGCTGTGCCTGCATGGTTTTTCTCGTCCGCATACTGATCGGTATGGAACAGTACCAACCAGTTGGTATGTTGTCAAGCGGCGGCTGCTAACATGGTGTATCAGGAATGAAAGGGGCCGGGACCCATGGCACTGCCTAAAG
>CAZCKI010000459.1:0-2988 GCA_964498815.1 uncultured Burkholderiales bacterium | reverse complement strand
GCGCACCACGTCGCGGAATTTGATCTCGGCGGGCTTCAGTCCGTTGGCGCGGCAGAAATTCACCAGCTCGGACGCAAAGTGATGGCCGATGCGAAACGGCACATCGGCCTCGCGCTGCAGCACGTCGGCCAGTTCCGTGCTGGTCGAATAATCGGCGTTCACTTCCGCGAGCGCGCGCGGCGCATTGACGACGAGGCTGTCGAGCAGCTGGCCGAGCTCGCGGAACATCAGCGCCGCGTCTTCGAGGGTTTTCTGCGATTGCTCGCGCTTGTAGTCGGGCATGCCGGGAGTCACGTTGTGCGCCTCGATCATGAACGTGGTCGCCGATCCGACGACGACACTGGCCTGCAAGCGCAGCGTGTTCAACCCATAGGGATTTCGCTTCTGCGGCATGATGCTGCTGGTGCCGGTCAGTTCGCCTTCGTGCAGCAATATCCACGGCGAGGTCTGGTGGTATTGCGTATGGATGTCCTGGACGAACGCACTGATGGTGAGCGCCGAATTGCCTGCGACGGAGACCAACTCGGCGCCGATGTCCATGGTCGACAACTGGGCTGCGTCGTAGGAGTTTTGCGCGACGCCGTCGAACCCCAGCAGCTCCGCGAGCCGCGGCCGGTTCACCGCGAAGCTCGAAGTCCCCAGCGCCGCCGCGCCGAGCGGGCACAAATTCAGCCGGGCATAGGCCTGCCGCAGGCGCTCGGCGTCGCGTTCGAAGGCGGCGGCGAATGCGCCCAGGTAGTGGGCATAGGTGGTGGGCTGCGCCTGCACGCCATTGGTGTACGCGGGGACAATGGTGCCCGTGTTCTTGCCGGCGAGGTCGAGCAGCTTGCCGCGCGTTGCGTCCATCGCCTCGGCGAGGTCCAGCACACGCTCCCGCAGCATGGCGCGCCTTGTCGTGGCGAGGATGTCCTGGCGGCTGCGCCCCGAATGCATGCGCGTTGCATCCGGCCCCGCGTAGGCGATGAGCAGCGGCTCGTATTGCAGGTAGTCTCCGGGGCGGGGCGCCCCCGGCTTCTTGCCGTCTTCGATGACGCGCGCGACGCCTTGCGCGATGCCTGCGGCCAGCGCCTTGGGGACGATGCCCTGTTCGGCCACCATCACGGTCGAAGTCTTGTTGATTTCACCCAGCCAGTAGAAATTGTCGTGGCTGGCCCGGGCCGCCCGTTCCGGTCTTTCCCTGGTCTGCGCCTGCGCATACATTGCGCCGGCGTGAAGCAACAACAACACGCTGGCCATCGTCCGGATCATGGATTTCACGATATTTCTCCTCGCTGTCTTTTTTCTTATGACTGCCTGCCGCTTGCCGATCACGGTGTAGAGGCGCGCCATGCGTTTGCGCCCATCGCGGCTGCCAACATAAGCCCCCGACTGTCCTATGGTCAAATATATTGATTGCAGGTTATGTATACTTAATATGTATAACTAAACCAGGGAGGCAACATGGAGCTACGGCACTTGCGTTACTTTGTCGCCGTCGCCGAGGCGCGGACCTTTACCCTCGCGGCCGCGCGGCTGGGAATACAGCAGCCGCCGCTGAGCCAGCAAATCCGCATGCTGGAAAACGAGCTCGGGTTTGCTTTGTTCAAGCGCGTGCCGAAGGGCGTGGAGCTGACCGCGGGAGGCCGCGTATTTCTGGACGAGGCCGCGGCCATCCTGGCCGGCGTGAAGCGCGCCGGCCAGCGTGCCGGCAGCGCGGCGCACGGAAAAATGGGCAAGCTCTCCCTGGGTTTCACTTCTTCCGCCATCACCCACAGCTTGGCGCCACGCCTGATCCACGGCTTTCGCCTCGCCTACCCGGACGTGGAACTGGAATTTCAGGAGGGCAGTGCTGCCAAGCTCATTCAATCCGTGGCCGACGGCACGCTCGATATCGGCACGGTGCGCAAGCCCGTGTCGCGCCCGGACGGCATCGGCTTTCGCGTGCTATTGAATGAGCCGATGTTGTTGGTATTGCCCGCCACGCACCGATTGGTAAATGCGGCCAGCAAGGGGAAAAAACCCCGGACCGGCGTGCTTTCGCTGCGAGAACTGAAAGCGGAATCCTTTATCCTCACGCGCCGTCCGGGCGCTCCCGGCATGTACGCGGACCTGATCGCGGCTTGTCACCGTGCCGGGTTCACTCCGAAAATCGCCGCCGAAGTGGAAAACATGCTGACCAATG
Source organism: uncultured Burkholderiales bacterium (assembly GCA_964498815.1). Lineage (GTDB taxonomy): Bacteria > Pseudomonadota > Gammaproteobacteria > Burkholderiales > Usitatibacteraceae > UKL13-2. Next base: position 827 of record CAZCKI010000459.1, on the reverse strand, counting down.
TCGCGCTCGTCGCTGCCGGCATCGGCGTATCTGCCGTGCCGGAGTCCATGCGCGGCATTCACACTGACGATGTTGTCTATTTTCGGCCGAAAGAAACCGAGCAGCTGGTGGCGCCGCTGACCCTGGTTCATCTCGCGCCGATTCCCAATCCGGCCGCCGCTCGCTTCCTTTCCTTCGTGGATGGTTTTGACCTGCCCGGCGGTCGGCCGGCGGCTTGAGTACCTAGACCGGTCGCAACCAATCGCCGCGCCAATCGTCCTCTTTCAGGCGTGAATCTGCCGTCCGCCGCCGAACGACCAGTTCTCCCACTGCGTTTCCTTGAAGACCACCATCACGTGCTCGGGATTGAGCCCCGGGTCGCGCGCGAGGCCGGCCATCAGGTCGGCGAGGATCTTGCGCTTGACCCGTACGCTGCGGCCCACCGAGAGCAGGATTTCGATCAGCACGAAATCGTCTCCGCGCGGCGAGCCGATGTCGGGGTAGCTGCCGTCGTAACGAAAATCGCTGGCGTCGAGTTCCAGCACACGATGAAAGCGGTCGGTCTCCGGCACGCCCGAGGCGACCAGCGCCTCGTGTATGGCGGTGAGCACGGCGGATTTGAAGGCGGTGGTTTTGGGTTTGCGGACGGTTAGGGTGATGAGGGGCATGAGGTTTACTCCTGATGGTCGGTGACAACTATAGAAATTCTGGTCCAGCTTTTAGAGGTCGTCATACCGGCGAAGCCGGTATCCAGCGTCGTTAAGAATCGAGCACTTCAAAGTCACTGGATTCCGGCTTTCGCCGGAATGACAACTTAATCAGACCTTCCCTATATATGGACTACAACG
>CAZCKI010000458.1:0-2991 GCA_964498815.1 uncultured Burkholderiales bacterium | reverse complement strand
TGCCGGGCATCGGCTCGATGTGGATATCGGACGCGCCCTGGTTGTAGGCGTCGATGATGATCTTGTTGACCAGCTTCACCAATTCGTTGTCGGCCGCGGCCGACATTTCGTCGCCGGACTCCTGGACTTCCGGATCGTCGTCGAGGCTCGACAGCATGTCGCCGATGTCGCCCGAATCGTTGTCGGCGCCGAAAAAATGCGCGACGGTCTGCGTGAAATCGCGTCCGGTGCAAACCTTATATACCGACTTTTGCTTGGGGAAGATGTTCTCGACGATACGCGAACTGCGCACGTGCTCGGGATCGGTGGTCATCACCACGATGCCGGCCTTGGAATCCTCGATCGGCAGCCAGTTCGACTGCTCGGCGTATTCCTTTTTCAGATTCCTGAGCAGGTCGATCGGCTTGATGCGGTCCGGCTTGAACGGTTCGTATTCCACACCGAAAAATTTCGCCAAAGCGGCGCCGATCGCCGCCGGCTTCACCTGGAATTCGTCGATCAGGATGTCCTCGACGTTCTTGTTCTTGCGGCGCGCGGTGCGCGTGGCCAGCTCCAGTTCGCCGTCCGAAATGACGTTGTCGACCACCAGGAACTCGAATTTCGACTTGATCTGGCCGGGGATCTGTTGGCGAACGCGGAAGGCGATCGCCAGCGTTTTCGACAATTCGACCAGGCCTTCCTCGGTGAGCTGCGGAAACGGCGTTCCGGGCAGGTGGTTGATCACCTGGATGACGCCGAGCAGATCGGTGCCGGCTTCGCCGCCGGTGATGGGCGCCACCATCATTTGCTTGGTACGGTAGCCGGTGCGCTGGTCGACCGCCTTGAGGAAAGACAGATTGGGCGAGTACGCCTTCAGCTCGGCGTCGTCGTACACGTCCTTGATATTCATGAAGCGGCGGTTGAGCGCGCAGCAACCGGCGATCGAATTCTCCGACAACGGCAACTTGATGTCCTTGAAGGAATTCAGCCCGGACTTGACCTTGGAGACGATCGATTGGGCGTCTTCGGACACCGTGTAGATGGTGAGGCGATCGGCATCGAACAACTGGCAGATGTCACGGGTGACATCCAGCATGATTTCGTCGATATTGGTCGTCGAATGGATGCGATTGGTGACCGCCTGGAGCTTTTTGGAAAAAGCCAGCTTCGACGACATGTCGGCGACGTTGGCAACGCCGCCCGGTTTGGTTTCCAATACTGCGCTCATGAACTGCTTACCCCTTCCCGATTCCGGCGAAACGACGGTTCGCACCGGTTCCCGCCCGTCTGAAACTCCTCAAAGTACAAATTCCTGCCCGTTTTCCAGCATGCGCGGCGACCACTGCGCCGCATTCTCCGCAATTTCGCTCATCGTCAACTGCACTTCACCCGGTTTGAGGTGTGTGATGTACAACTCCACCGGCCGTTTCAATTTCGCCAACTCCGCCGCCAGCAGGCTGGGGCAGAGGTGCTTGGAGGCAATTGCGATGTCGCGTTCCTTATTCGAGAACGCGCACTCGATGATCAGGTATTTTAGACCAATTGCGCGATTGACGACCTCCCACATGGCGTCGTTGACGTAGGTATCGCCGCTGAAGATCAGGCTGTCGCCGCCCGCTTCCATCTGGTAACCCACCGCGGGCACCACGTGATTGGCGGGAAAGGCGGTGATGCCGCGCACGCCAAGGGCCACCCGCTCGCCGATTTTCAGCTCGCGATACACCATGAACGGGCCTTCGTTGTCGGGAATCTGCGAGAAATCGGGCCACAGCTTCCAGTTGAACAAGTGATCGCGCAGGATCGCCAAGGTCGCCGCCGTCGAGTGCACCGTCAGCGGCCGGTCGCGCATATAACAGACGGTATCGATCAGGAACGGCAGGTGGGAGACGTGATCGAGGTGCGAATGGGTGATGAACACATGATCGATGCGGGCCAGTGCCTCGATCGACAAATCGCCCAGCCCGGTGCCGGCATCGACCAAGATGTCGTCGTCGATCAGCAGCGACGTGGTGCGCAAGTCACCGCCGATCCCGCCGCTGCATCCCAATACTTTGATTCGCATTTCGGCCCTGTGCGCTCGCTGTTTTAGGCGTTGCTCCCCGACTTGTTCCGCAGCCATGCCTGCTTGCCTGCGGCCGGGTCACGGCGCGCCAGTGGTGCAGAGGCCCATGCTACCGCGATACTAGGAAATCGTCTGCATGATTCGGGCGACGCCCCGGTCGCTTGCCGGGTTTTTCCGGGATCAGGGCTTGTAGAAAAACTCCATCTTCACGCCGGCGATTTCGATCAGGTCATGGTCGCCAAGGGCCTGCGCCTGGCCGCCGAGCGGGACGCCGTTGATGGTCGGAAAGCTGGCCCCTTCCACGTGCGTGATGAAGAAGCCGGTCGGCCGGCGCGTGATCACCGCGACCTGCACACCGGGCTTACCGATGGTGGTGAGATTCTTGGTCAGGTCCAGCGTGCGCCCTGCGGCGGCGCCCGACAAGACCTGGATGGCGGCTTCCTTGCCGCCGGGAGCCGGCGTTGCGGGAGCCGACGGAGGCGGCGCATTGCCGGGCATCGCACGTATATTGGTTTGGGTGGTATCGCCGACCGCGGACGCCGGAGCCGGCGCGGGGGCAGCCGCTGCCACCGGGGCTGGGGCCGGAGCCGGCGCGGGACCGCCCGCAGACGGCTTGCGGATGATCATGGTCTTTTCAAAGTCGGCCGAAGCGGGTGCCGCCGGAGCGTCATTGAAGTACTTGAGCTTGTGCTTGCCGATTTCGATCACATCGTTGTTCTGCAGGAAATGCTTTTTGATCGGCTTGCCGTTGACCAGGGTGCCATTGGTCGAGTTCAAGTCTTCCACAAAGGAATCGTTGAGGATGGTAATGATCGCGGCGTGCTCGCCCGAAACCGCCAGGTTGTCCACCTGGATGTCGTTATGCGGTTTGCGGCCGAGAGTGGTTCGCTCCTTGTTGAGCGAAATCTCTTTCAGCACGGTCCCATCGACGCTTAAGATCAGTTTTGCCA
>CAZCKI010000457.1:0-3037 GCA_964498815.1 uncultured Burkholderiales bacterium | reverse complement strand
GGCGAGTCTTCGGCCATGGGAGCCGTAAGATTTTTCCATCGATATGATGAATTGCAATTGTCTCACCCATCAATCCCCCATCTTCCGGAAAGACCTTCACCCAACTTTCATCAACAATTGGCGACTTTTTCTGCGCAATTTTTACGCGATTCCCATCACTGAGGATTTCGTTATAGCCCAAGTCGTCCCAACTATCCCTGATTCTTCGCCAGTCTTGCCTTGGATTTCTCCTAGCTCCAGAACGCGTCACATTTGAACTGGTTGACGGCGCGCTTGCCGGTGCTTCCACAGACAATTCAGCAGATTCTCCGCCAATTCGCGGAAGCGGTCCGCCAACATCGCCAATCGCCCCAATCTGTCCGCGAATCGTGCCGACAGGCTGGTAGTCGGCCATTGCGCCGGCAACCTTTCCGGCAGTTGCGGCTGCGCCGCGCGCCAACGCTGGCACCGCCGGCAACATGAATCCACCCGCCATCCCGCCGGCTGCTTCAGCATCACTCCCGTATTGAAACAGCCTTCCGGGAGCTCTGCCTTCGTTGCTCGCAATCAAGTTGTCCAGGGTGCCCGGTGGGTAAATTCCTCGCTTCTCGCCCATGGCCGCGAGAAGGTATCTGTAGCCTAGTCCCGCTTGTGCAACGCCTTCGGACACCGCGTTTGGAATGCCTTTTGCGATTCCCGCTACACCGCGCCCCGCGTTTCGCAAGGCCTCACCGGGATTCTCCACAATTTGTTGCACCACTCCAGCAGGCACATGGGCGACAAATTCGCCGACGGGGTCGCGACCCGGCTCGCCCGTGTCCGGCACCTCGCCGCCTATGTCAAATTCGCCATTTGCAAACGGCGCGTGAAAGGTGGTGCGCGGCTCTGCAGGAGTGGGTGACGCCGGGGCAGCCGGACCAGATCCGCTTGACGCTGCAGCCTTGGTCTCTTGCTGAGCAAAACGTCGGTCTTCCCTTGAAAAATCCGCCGCGGAATTTACATTCCTTGTAGGCGAACCAATTGGACCTGTTACGCTCGACCCAGCGCCTGCACTTCTGATGGGAGCGGACTGCCGATTGCCGGCCACGCTTGATATGGGTCGAGCATCTGAGCCCGGGAATGCCGATGGTGCCGCCAGTTCTGCCGGCGTGAACCTCTGGGCAGAAGTTCCAAACCCCTCCGGCCCGCCGGGCCGATTCATGACGGCATTGAGCACCGCTCGAACTCCCCTCTGATACAACGGGTCTTCACTGTCATCACCACCTTCCAAATTGAGCGGAAATTGGCCGTCGGTCATTGACAAGTAAGGCGAGCCGAAACCATTCATGACATGTCCTTTCTATTGCCTTCCTTTCGGAAGCACAAAAAAATGGCCCGCGCAGGGCGGGCCACTTCAAAATGAAAATCCCCCTCCTTTCCAGGAGAGGGACTGTTTTTCTACAGCAAACTACCGTTACGTAATCTGCCCCTGCGCAAACGGCCGATCAAAGCTCGCCACATTCCAGAACTTGGTGCCATCGTTATAGGTACCCGTAACAGATACCGCGCCCGAGGCCGTGGCGTTCTGTGCGGTGGTGGTGCCGGTCTGCACCATGGAGACCACGGTACCAGTCGGGTCGATGGCGCCGACGCTGGTGCTGGCGGGGATGCCGGCGCCGGAGAGCGCCACACCCACAAACCAGCCATCGGCGTTGCTCACCTTCAGCAAGGGCGATCCGCTTTGCGTCACCGTGTTGCCCTTGACCACCGTGGTGGTGGCGGCATTGACGATGGCGGCATTGAGGATCTGCTTGCCTGCCGAGATGGCGCCCACCTGCCCCGCCGCGGTGATACCGAAGGCGGTGCCGGCCGCGACCGACGCGGTGGCGAACACCGGGTAACGGCCGGCAATGGCGAACCACGCGTATTGCGTGAAGCTCGCATTGTTCGGCACGTTCACCGTCGCCGCCGCCACCGATACGCCCTGGTTGGCCGTGTTCGGCAGCGCCGTGTAAGCGAAACCGGGTGCGATGGTGGAGAGCGAACCCACCTGCACCGTGCTGCCGCCGGCGATGGACAGGCGGATGCACTCCAGTCCGCCGAAGAACGGGTCGTTGAAGGTGGCGATGGTGCCCACAGGGATCAGCGGCACATAGCCGGAGACGGCGGTAGCCACCTCCACGCCCAGCGCGCTGGAATTGGTGAGGGCCTGTACGCCGATCACCGGATATTGAATCGCTGCTACTGTCATATGGTTTTCCTTTCCGCCCTTAGGCTTTCATCACGGCTTGCAAAAAGCGAGCCGAGCAAACAAGGTTCCCCTGGAACAAAACGGGGATGACGACGGCGTCCTGGTTCACCGAACGCAGCTCGTCCATCATCGTCATATTGGCGTCCTGGTGGGCCACCAGCTCCAGGTAGTCGGTATTGATGAAGTACGCGTGCGAGGTCGGGATTCCACCGGACGAATCGAAGAACACATCCGCCGTCTTGTATTTCATCGACACCATGCCCGCCTGGCCGGTCTGGTCCGCCGTGTAGCGTTTCAGGCTGGTCTGCGATTGCTCGAACAGGGTGAAGTAGTCGTCCGACATCACGATCATGTCCGGCATGTCGGTGCCGCGCGTGGTGCGTATCCACGTCGGCAACATCAGGCTCTCGATGGTCGTCGCACTCGGCGTGATCGCACCGCCGCCTTGCAGCGGGGCCGCAGCGCTTTGCACCACGTTTTGCCAGAACGAATAGGTGGCGCTGTTGATGCCGCCTACCGTGCCGGTGCCGGCATCGGCGACGATGGCCTGCAAACCGTTGATCTGGTTCGCCGCCGTGCCGTCCGAATACAGGTCGATCGAGAGTCCGTTCGCCATCGAGTGCATGGCGTTACGGATCTTCGCCTTGGTGAAATTGACGATGCGATTGGCGCCCGAGTTGGTGCGAAGTTCCAAACCCGATGCCGCCACGTTCACCGCGACCTGACGCCACGGGTATTCGGCTGCGGTCAGGACATCGACCGCGTTGATGTTGAGCACATCGTATCCAGAGTAGCGCTGATAAGTGCTATTGGCCTGGTAATCGAGCG
>CAZCKI010000456.1:0-3047 GCA_964498815.1 uncultured Burkholderiales bacterium | reverse complement strand
CGAAGTGCGCGCGCCGAATATCGCCATCGTCTCGGCCTACAACGACATGCTGTCGGCGCACCAGCCGCTGGCGCGCTTTCCCGAACTCATCAAGCAAGCGGCGCGCGAGGCCGGCGCCACCGCGCAATTCGCCGGCGGCGTGCCCGCCATGTGCGACGGTGTGACCCAGGGCCAGCCGGGCATGGAACTGTCCCTGTTTTCGCGCGACGTGATCGCCATGTCCACCGCCATCGCACTTTCACATGGTGTGTTCGACGCGGTGATGTGCCTGGGCGTATGCGACAAGATCGTGCCGGGCTTGCTCATCGGTGCGCTGCAGTTCGGCCACCTGCCGGCCGTTTTTGTGCCGGCCGGGCCGATGACCAGCGGTCTCTCGAACGATGAGAAGGCCAGGATCCGGCAGCAGTTCGCCGAGGGCAAGCTGGACCGCGCCGCGCTGCTGGAAGCCGAGAGCCGCGCCTATCACGGGCCGGGCACCTGTACCTTTTACGGCACCGCTAACAGCAACCAGTTCCTGATGGAAGTGATGGGTCTGCACCTGCCCGGCACCGCTTTCGTCACACCCAATACGCCGCTGCGCGATGCGCTCACGGCGGCGGCGGCCAAACGCGCCGCTGCGATCACCCATCTGGGGCAGGAATACACGCCGATCGCCCAAGTGGTGAGCGAGCGCGCTATCGTCAATGCCATCGTCGGCCTGCTCGCTACCGGCGGTTCGACCAATCACACCATTCACCTGGTCGCGATCGCGCGCGCGGCCGGCATCGTCGTCAACTGGGACGACTTCGACGCCCTGTCGGCGGCGGTACCGCTGCTGGCGCGCATTTATCCCAACGGCAGCGCCGACGTCAATCACTTCCACGCGGCCGGCGGCGCGGGCTTCGTGATCCGCGAGCTGCTCGCGGCCGGTCTTTTACACGACAACGTCAGCACGGTCTCGGGAACCACGCTGTCCGGTCAGACGCGGGAACCGGTGCTCATGAAGGGAAATCTTGCCTGGCGCGACGCGCCGGCCGTCAGCGGCGATGAAAACGTATTGCGCACTGCGAGTGCGCCGTTCAGCGCCGATGGCGGCCTGAAAGTCCTGCGCGGCAATCTTGGCCGCGCCGTGATCAAGGTTTCCGCCGTGAAAGCGACACACCGCGTGGTGGAAGCGCCGGCGCTGGTGTTCGACAGCCAGGACGAAGTACTGGCGAGTTTCAAGCGTGGTGAACTCAAACGCGATTTCGTCGCCGTGGTGCGTTTCCAGGGACCGCGCGCCAACGGCATGCCGGAACTGCACAAACTCACTCCCGCGCTGGGCGTGTTGCAGGACGAGGGCTTCCAGGTGGCGCTGGTCACCGATGGGCGCATGTCGGGTGCTTCCGGCAAAGTGCCTGCCGCGATCCACGTGTCGCCGGAATGCCTGTGCGGCGGCGCGCTGGCGCGAGTACGCAGCGGAGACATCATCCGCCTGGACACGGAGGCCGGCATCCTTGAAGCCAAAGTGAATGCGCAGGAATGGGCGAAGCGTCCCCTGGCGACGGCGGACCTCACCGCAAATCAATTCGGCATGGGTCGCGAGCTGTTCCAGACCGCGCGTGCGGTGGCGCTGACCGCTGAGGAAGGTGCGGCCACCTTCGGCATGCTGCATGAGTCTCAAATACCGACGACGGTGGGAGCAGGCTCGTGAGCGCCATCCTCGACATAATGCGTGCGAGTCCGGTGATGCCGGTGATCGTGCTGGACAAGGTGGAAGACGCCGTGCCGTTGGCGGAGGCGTTGACCGGCGGCGGCATTCGCGTGCTGGAAATTACGCTGCGCACGCCCGCCGCGCTGGCTTGCGTGCACGCCATCCGCGCCGCGGTGCCGGAGGCCATCGTCGGCGTGGGCACCATCGTCAATCGCGCCGACTTCGATGCGGCGCGGCAGGCGGGTGCTGCCTTCGGCGTGAGCCCGGGTGCCACGCCGGAGTTGCTGGCGCACGCCGCAGAAACCGGTTTTCCTTTCCTTCCCGGCACGATGACGCCTTCGGAGATGATGCGCGTGCTGGCCGCCGGCTTCAGCGAGGCCAAACTGTTCCCGGCCGAGCAGGCGGGCGGCATCGGGCTCTTGAAGGCGGTGAGCGGTCCGCTGCCGCAACTCACGTTTTGCCCCACCGGCGGCATTGATGCCGCATCCGCAAGTGCGTACCTGGCCCTGACCAACGTCGCCTGCGTAGGCGGTTCCTGGCTGGCGCCCGCCGCCCTGATCGCGAGCCGCGACTGGAGTGAAATCGGCAAACGCGCGCGCGCAGCTTCGCTGCTGGCGGGATTGCGATGACCACGACACTTGCCCTCAACGATTGCCGTGCGCTGGTGCTGTTCGGCGCGACCGGCGATCTCGCCAAACGCATGCTGTGGCCCTCGCTCTATGCACTCGACCGCGACGGTCTGCTGCCGGAAAATTTCCAGTTGCTGGGCGCCGCTACCTCCGACCTCACCGACATAGCCTTCGTCGCCAAGGTCAGGGATGCCATCCTGCAATCGGCCAATGCCAAGTTGTTCGATGAAACGGCCTTCGAGGCCTTCGCCCGGCGCATCCGCTATGTGCCAGTCAATGTGCTGGCCGGTGGCGGGCTGGCGCCGATTCAAAATGCGCTGCGTCCCGGCACGGGCGGGGTCATCTTTTATTTGTCCACGGCGCCCAAGCTGTTCGGCCCGATCTGCCTGGCGCTGCGCGACTGTGGCCTCGTCGACCGGGAAAGCCGCCTCATCGTCGAAAAACCCATCGGCACCGATATCGAATCGGCACGCGAGGTCAACGCCGCGATCGCCGCCGCCTTCGAGGAGAGCCAGGTCTTTCGCATCGACCATTACCTGGGCAAGGAAGCGGTGCAAAACCTGCTGGCGCTGCGTTTCGCCAACGCCATTTTCGAACCCCTGTGGAATGCCAATGCCATCGAGCAGGTGCAGATCACCGTCGCCGAAACGGTAGGCGTGGAAGGCCGCTGGGGCTATTACGACGGCACCGGAGCCCTGCGCGACATGGTGCAAAGCCATTTGCTGCAATTGCTCTGCCTGGTGGCC
>CAZCKI010000455.1:0-3055 GCA_964498815.1 uncultured Burkholderiales bacterium | reverse complement strand
CCATGGTCAGGTAGGCGGGATGCAGTTTCGGATCGAAGCCGAAGCGGGTGATGTAATCCTGCGCGTACGCCGGCGTGATCGCCTGCAGGACCCGGATCGATACCATGTTTTTCGAGTTGGCGAGCGCTACCCTGAGACGCATCGGACCTTCGTACTTACCGTCGTAGTTCTTCGGCTCCCAGATTTGGCCACCGTTGCGGCCGGGATCGTAGACGAAGGGCGCGTCGTTGACGATGGTGGCCGGCGTGAATCCCTTCTCCAGCGCGGCGGAATAGATGAAGGGTTTGAAGCTGGATCCCGGCTGGCGCCATGCCTGGACCGCGTGATTGAATTTGTTGGCGCTGAAATCGAAGCCGCCGACCAGGGAGCGCACCGCGCCGTCGTTGGGATCCATCGACACCATGGCCGATTCCACCCGCGGAAGCTGCGCGATGGTCCAGGTTCCCTTTTCGTCCGCGACCAGGCGAACGATCGAGCCGCGTACCGGTTTCAACGAGGAACCCTTGTCACCCAGTGCCTTGGCGACAAATTTCAGCGCATCGCCCGTCAGCGTGACGGTGTCCCCGCGTTTAGTCTGCACCACCACCTGCTTGGCGTCGATATTCATCACCACGGCCGGCATCATGTCGCCGATGATGTCCTTTTCCTGCAGGGCCTCTTCAGCCGCGTCATCGGCTTCGTCGGCATTGGCGGGAAGGCTCACCAAGCCCTCCGGGCCTCGATAGCCGTGCCGGCGATCGTAGTCGAGCACGCCTTTACGCAAGGAGGCGACGGCCGCTTCCTGGTCGCCCTTGCGCAGTGTGGTGTACACCCGCAGCCCGCTCACGTATGCTTTTTCGCCATATTTTTCAAACACTTCCTGGCGCGCCATTTCGGCCAGGTGCTCGGCGCTGACGGCGTACATCTGCCGCTCGCGGTTGAATTTCAGCTCCTGGTCCTTGGCCGCCTGCAATTGTGTGTCGTCCAAAACGCCCAGTTCGTGCATGCGCCGCAACACGTACTGTTGGCGCAGGGTGGCGCGCTTCAGGTTGTTAAAGGGGTTGTATTGCGAGGGCGCCTTGGGGATGCCGGCCAGCATGGCCGCCTCGGCCGGCGTCAGCTGGTTCAGCTCCTTGCCAAAATAGACCTTTGAGGCAGCGGCAAATCCAAACGCTCGATTGCCCAGAAAAATGTGATTGAGGTAGATCTCCAGGATCTGATCTTTGCTGAGATTGTTCTCAATCTTGAAAGCGAGCAACCACTCTGATATTTTCCGAGTGAGCGTTTGCTCATTTGTCAGGAAGAAGTTTCGGGCCACCTGCTGGGTGATGGTGCTGGCCCCCCCCTTGATCTTGCCGGCCATGACATTGACCGCCGCTGCCCTCATCAATCCCTGGAAATCGACGCCGCTGTGCTGGTAAAAGCGCTCGTCTTCGGCCGAAATGACCGCCTGTTTCATCACCGCCGGAAAATCCTGCACCTTGACGAAGGATCGCTTTTCCTCGCCGAATTCGCCTATGATTTCTCCTTCGGCGGTGTAGACCCGCAGCGGAAGCTTGGGACGATAGTCGGTAACTGCCTCGATAGAAGGCAGATTCGGGTAGAGCAGTACCACCGTCAATGCGACGATGCCGACTGCCACCAGGGCGAGCGAGCCCGCCAAAACAAGGGGATAGAACCACCAGCGCGAAGTCATTTGCCGTCCGATCGGAAGATGCCGCCATTATATCGGCTGGCCCGAGGCCGTTTGCCGAAGCCTTGCCCAGCGTGATGCCTGGTCGGTCGCACGGGCAACCGACGATTCCCAAACCTTGTTCGGGAAAGTGCTAGGTTGCACAGCATTGCGGGCGCGGACGTGGTGAAATCGTGGCAAGAATAAGGCAGGCGCCACAGCGGATAGTCAAATTAAAGCGGATTCTAGGATTCGCAGAAATTGCTTTACACGTCCGGCGCTTGTTGCTAGCATTTAATGTAATTTGTGCGTAGTGGGCCGTAAGTTCAAAATTTAAAGGGCCATTCCTCCACCATGTTGAAAGATAAGCTGGCAGCCCAGTTCGAGTTTCTGAGGGCGAAGACCCCGCCATTGATCGGGGTCGATATCAGCTCGTCCTTCATCAAGATGGTCGAGATCGCCGACCATGGCAAAGGCCTTTACCGGGTCGAACGCTACGTGATCGAGCCGCTGCCCAAGGATACGGTGGTGGACGGCAACATCGCCAATATCGAAGCGGCCGGCGAAGTCATGAAGCGCGCCCACAAGTTGATGGCGACCCGCATCAAGAACGTGGCCCTCGCCCTGCCCTCGGCCGCCGTGATCACCAAAAAGGTGCTGCTGCAGGGCAATCAGCGCGAAGAGGACATGGAATTCCAGGTCCAGTCCGAAGCCAACCAATACATTCCCTTCAGCCTGGACGAGGTCAACCTCGATTTCCAGGTGATCGGCCCGGCGCCCAATAGCGAGGAGGAGGTGGAAGTGATGATCGCCGCCTCGCGCAAGGAAAAAATCGAGGACCGCGTGGCGGTCGCCGAAGCCGCCGGCCTGAAAACGACCGTGATGGACGTCGAGTCCTACGCAGCTCTCACTTCGTTCGAAATGATCAAGGGTGCCGCCACCGGCATCGAAGACAAACATATCACCGCCCTCATCGACATCGGCGCGCTGACCACCCGCGTGACCGTCATGCACGAAGACCAGCAGGTGTATGCCCGCGAACAGCAGTTGGGCGGCTTGCAGCTGACCCAGGATATTTCCCGCCAGTTCGGCATGCCGCTGGAAGAAGCGGAAGTGGCCAAAAAGGTCGGCGGCCTGCCGGAAAACTACGGCCCGGACGTGCTGCAACCTTTCAACGACAAGATCGTGCTGGAAATCTCGCGCGCCTTGCAGTTCTTCTTTACTTCCACCCAGTTCAACAAGGTGGACCATATCGTCCTGTCCGGCGGCTGCGCCATGCTGGAAGGGCTGGAAGAAATGGTCGGCCAGCGCACCCAGGTGCATACGGTGGTGGCCAATCCCTTCGCCAGCATGGCCCTGTCTTCCAAGATCAAGCCGCGCCAGCTGACCCTGGACGCGCCGGCC
>CAZCKI010000454.1:0-3067 GCA_964498815.1 uncultured Burkholderiales bacterium | reverse complement strand
GTACAAGAAAAAGCACTCGGAATGCCTGAAAGGATAATGTTGCCGTAGTTCCATAAAAAGGGCGCCCACGGCGCCCTTTTTTGTGCCTATCCTGCCCGCACCGGTAGTCGCAATAAGGTGAAAAACCGCAGCGGTTTCGGCGACCTGCAACCGACCGGTAATCTTCAGTAGCGGCGTGACGGACTATAATGCTGGCCTCACGAAAATAGCAGATAACACTATGTCCAGCCCATTGGAAGCCAGCAAGGCCGCCCTCCTCGACGAGACCGTCAAACTGATCGAAAAACAGCTAAAAGCCGCCGAACGCAAGCAATACGAAGAATTTGCCCGTCGTTATTATCAGGACATCGACGCCGAGGATTTCGTCGAGCGCGACGCGGCCAGCTGGAGTGCGATCGCCCGCAATCACGTCGACTTCGGCCGCGAGTTTCACAGCGGCGCCGCCAAAATGCGCATCTTCACGCCGAAGACAGCCGAAAACGGCTGGACTGCGCCTTGCACGGTGATCGAATTCGTCAACGACGATATGCCGTTCCTGGTCGATTCGATCGCCATGGAAATCAATCGGCAGGGACTTGCCGCACACCAAATCCTGCACCCCCTGTTCCGCGTCGAACGCGACCCGCACGGCGCCATCGTGCGGCTGGCGCCGCCGGAGGAAGGCAGCAAGCTCGAATCGTGGATCCACGTCGAAATCGAACGGATTTCCGATCCGGCGCGCATCGAAGCGCTGGGACGCGGCATGGAATCGGTGCTCGCCGACGTGCGCGCTGCGGTCGAGGATTGGCCGAAAATGAAGGGCAAGGTGAGCGAAATCCTGGCTGACCTGGGTGGCGCCGCCAAGGTGGTCCCGCTGGAAGAACTAGATGAAGCGCGCGCCTTCCTGTCCTGGGCCGCGGAAAACCACTTTACCTTCCTCGGCTATCGCGAATACGAGCTGGCCACCAAGGACGGCGCGGACATTCTCAAAATCGTCGCCAATTCCGGGCTCGGCATCCTGCGCGAGCCCAAGCTGGGTGGACAGTCGGCAAGCTTCAACGAATTGCCCGCAGCGTTGCGGGCGCTGGCGCGCAAGCCGCAATTGCTGGTGTTGACCAAGGCCAATTCGCGCGCCACGGTACATCGCGCCGGCTATCTGGACTATGTCGGCATCAAGCGCTTCGACGCCGCCGGCAAGGTGACCGGCGAGCGCCGTTTCATCGGCCTCTATACCTCCAGCACCTATCACGCCGACCCGCAGACGGTACCGCTGTTGCGGCAAAAAATTGCCAAGTTGATGGCGCGTGCCGGATTTCCGCCGTCCAGCCACGGTGGCAAAAATCTATTTTCCATCGTCGAATCGTTCCCGCGCGACGAGTTGTTCCAGATCGACGACGAAGAACTGTTCGAAACGGCCATGGGCATCCTGCGGCTGGGCGAACGCGCCCGCACGCGCCTGTTCGCCCGGCGCGACGTGTACGGTCGCTTCTATTCCTGCCTGATCTACCTGCCGCGCGAGAACTACAACACCGAAGTGCGCGTGAAGCTGCAGGACATTCTCAAGCGCGCCTTTGCCGGCACCTCGGCGGAGTTCAACGTCCAGTTGTCCGAATCGGCGCTGGCGCGCATCCACATGCTGATCCGCACCTCTCCGGCCAGTGCACCCAAGGTCGACCTGAAGACGCTGGAAGCCGAGGTGATCGCCACCTTGCGACGCTGGGAAGACGGTGTGTTCGAAGTGCTTTCCAGTTCGCAAGGCGAGGAAATCGCCAACCAGGCGCGACGTGAATTCGTGCTGCCGTTTCCGGCCGCCTACCGCGAAGACGTCAGCGCCGAACAGGCCGTGCAGGACTTTGTGGCGACACAGCGACTGAGCGAACAAAACCCGGTCGTAGCCACCCTCTACCAGGCCGATGGCGCCGCCGCCGGCACCCTGCGCTTTCGCCTGTACCGGCTGGGGCAATCGGTGCCCCTGTCGATGAGCCTGCCGATGCTGGAGAACATGGGCGTCAAGGTGCAGGGCGAGCGATCCTACATTTTTGCAAGGAATCACGCGCCCGGTGTTCATTTGCACGACTTCGAACTGACCCACGGCTGGGGGGCAGTCAGCCTGCCCGGAATCAAGGTGAAATTCGAGGACGCCTTCCAGCGCATCTGGTCCCGGCAGATCGAGAACGACGGATTCAACCGCCTCACCCTGGCCGCCGGCCTCGCCTGGGACGACATCCTGGTACTGCGCGCCTATGCCAAATACCTGAAGCAGGCGGGTTTCACATTCAGCCAGAGCTACGTCGAGCAGACGCTCGCGCACCACCCCGCCATCACCCGCGATCTCGCCGCGCTGTTCCAATGCCGCTTCGACCCCGCCCGCGGCAGCGGTCGCGACCAGGCGGTTGCCGATTGCGCCGCGCTCGTCGAGCAGCAACTCGATGATGTCGCCAATGCCGACGAGGATAGAATTTTGCGGCGTGCGCTGGCCACCCTGCAGGCGACGGTGCGGACCAATTTCTATCAGCGCAACGCCGGCGAACACAAGGCCTTCCTGTCGCTGAAGCTCGAGTCGGCCAAAGTGCCGGAACTGCCGGAGCCTCGACCGCTGTGGGAAATATTCGTCTACTCGCCGCGCTTCGAAGCCATCCATTTGCGCGGCGGCAAAGTCGCCCGTGGCGGCCTGCGCTGGTCCGATCGCCAGGAAGACTTCCGCACCGAGGTGCTGGGGCTGATGAAGGCGCAAATGGTCAAGAACGCCGTCATCGTCCCGGTCGGCTCCAAGGGCGGCTTCGTGTTGAAGGCCGCTCCACCCGCAGGCGAGCGCGAAGCCTATCTGAAGGAAGGCGTCGATTGCTACCGCAATTTCCTGCGCGGCCTGCTCGACGTTACCGATAACCTGGTGAAGGGCAAGGTATCGCCTCCGGCTGATGTGGTGCGCCACGACCCGGACGATCCGTACCTGGTGGTCGCCGCCGACAAAGGCACGGCGACGTTCTCCGACTTCGCCAATGGCATTTCGGCCGAATACGGATTCTGGCTGGGCGACGCTTTCGCGTCCGGTGGCTCGGTCGGCTACGACCACAAGAAAATGGGCATC
>CAZCKI010000453.1:0-3086 GCA_964498815.1 uncultured Burkholderiales bacterium | reverse complement strand
GTTTCGATGAAGTCGATGCCCTGACCGGCCCCGCCATCGGCCGCGCCAAGAGTGCCACTTACCGCACCGCCGACGTGGTCGGCCTCGATACCCTGGCGCACACCTTCAAGACCATGGACGACAACCTGCCGGACGATCCTTGGCACAAGTACTACGCGGTGCCTGCCTATCTCAAGGCGATGATCGAAAAGGGCATGCTCGGCCAGAAAACCAAGGCGGGCTTCTACACCAAGAAGGGCAAGGACATCCTGGTGCTGGACCTCGCCAAGACCGACTACGTTGCCGGCGCCGGCAAGGTCGCCGATGAAGTCGCCGCCATCCTCAAGATCAAAAAGCCCGCCGAGCAATTCGCCGCACTGCGCGCGTCCGCACATCCGCAGGCGCAGTTCCTCTGGGCTATCTATCGCGACGTGTTCCACTACATCGGCGTGCACCTCGGCAGCGTCGCCGAATCGGCGCGCGATATCGACTTCGCCATCCGCTGGGGTTTCGGCTGGAAGATGGGCCCGTTCGAAACCTGGCAGGCGGCCGGCTGGTCGCAGGTGGCGCAGTGGATCAACGAGGATATCGCGGCCGGCAAGACCATGTCGAACACGCCGCTGCCAGCCTGGGTCACCGATGGCAGGGCGGGTGTACATTCGCCGCAAGGCTCGTATTCCAGTGCCACCGGCAAGAGCGTGCCGCGTTCGACGTTGTCGGTGTACCAGCGCCAATTGTTCCCGGAACGGCTACTCGGCGAAACGGCGGACGCCGGCAAGACCATATTCGAAACCGACGCCGTGCGCATGTGGACGGCAGCCGGCCACGACGACATCGCCATCGTCTCCTTCAAGTCGAAAATGCACGCGCTCGGCGACGACGTGTTGCAGGGCCTCAATCAAGCGATCGATAAAGCCGAAGCCGACTATCGCGGCCTCGTCATCTGGCACGAGGCGCCGTACGCGGTCGGCGCAAACCTGAAAGCGCTGCTGGAGGCGCTCAAGGCCGGGCAGTTCGACGAATTCGAGCAAAACATCGCGCGCTTCCAGGCCACCTCGATGCGCATCAAGCACTCGATGATCCCGGTGGTGTCGGCTGTGGACGGCATGGCGCTGGGGGGGGGCTGCGAATTCGTGTTGCATTCCAATCGCGTGGTGGCGAATATCGAGAGTTACATTGGTCTGGTCGAAGCGGGCGTGGGACTACTGCCGGCGGGAGCGGGCTGTAAGGAGCTCGCCATGCGCGCGGCCATGCTAAGCGACGACTTGATGCCGATTCTGCAAAAGGTCTTCACCCGCATGGCGATGGGCGAAGTCTCGAAGAGCGCGGAAAACGCGCGCGAGATGGGCTACTTGCGCGAATCCGACCGCATTATTTTCAACAAGGACGAGTTGCTCTACGTGGCACTCACCGAGGCGCGCGCCATGGCCGACGCCGGCTTCCGTCCGCCGCTGCCGGCCGCACCGTTCCCGGTGGCCGGCTACACAGGGGTCGCCACCATGAAGATGATGCTCATCAACATGAAGGAGGGCGGTTTCATTTCCGATCACGATTACGAAGTCTCCTCGCGGATCGCCGAAGTGCTGTGCGGCGGCATGGTTGAGCCGGGATCGCTGGTTGATGAGAAGTGGATGCTGGACCTGGAACGCAAGAATTTCGTAGCCCTGGCGAAGCAGCAGAAAACGCAGGACCGGATCGAATTCATGTTGAAGAATGGGAAGCCCTTGAGGAATTGACATTGCGCGGGCATGAGCCCTTGCGATGTCATCCTGAGTGACGCGAAGGATCTGCTTTTCAGCGTAAGAGAGGAGATGTCCATGCAAGCACTGTCGATTCGATTGCCTGAGGAACCAAAACCCATCGCGGTATTCACCCGCATTGCCGGATTGCCATGGCGAAGTGGATTGAAGTGGACCGGTCTATTACTGGCGCTTGCGGTGTTCTTTTGCGTGGGACTTGTGATCGGCCAGGCGAGCAGCGATCGGGCCGCGCTGTATTGGGGTTCCGCAAACTCCTTTGTGGCGGACAAATTCGCCCGGGACGGAGACCCAACATTTCGGGAAAGAAGAGCCGTTTGGCAATACGACGCCCTTGTCGGCGATTTCCTGCGTCATCGAGACCATCCGAGTCTAAAGGACCGTACGGTCGGCATGCTGAATTCCATGGCGTACGGCGGTGAGATCGACGCGAATTCGGAAAAGTCGGCGCGCATGGTGCGAGAAATTGCGGAACACAGATTGACCTATTTCGCGGCGCCGAGTCCGGCTAGCCTTGCTGAAGTGAAGAGATTGGCATTGGAAGCGAATTTGGCGCGATGGACCAGCAATTACGAAAAAGTGGCGCGCGACTATTCCACGCTGCTCGGACGTGAAATCGGCCCTGACCGCCTGCTGCTTGATGCCGACGTGAAAGGTTTGCTCAAGTATGAGAAGGAATACTCGAAGTGAATTCATTCCGGGCCGCGAAATAAACTTCGTGAATATGGAGGCAAACATGCAAGCACAAATGACCGCACCATCAACCGCTTACCGGCAGGAACTGCGCGCACATTGGTCGGATATGCGCGAATCGCTGGGGCGATTCCGCCAATGGCGGGCGCCGTGGAGCGTCGTGATCGGCTTCGCCTTGCTGGCACTTATCGGCGGATGGCTCGGCGGCTTCTTTCGCGGTATGGAAACGCAAACGCAAATAAGCAACTATGTTTCCGCGTTCAAGCAATCCTTCGCCGCCAAAGAAAACGCTGAGGGCCGCCATTTTTTGTATGAGAAATTCTTCTTGCAGGATGTGGATCATATCGTCCTCGATTATGTGCGCCAGCAGGAAGCGCCTTTGTCCAAGAGGCTGTGGGCAATGACCGCGCCGACGTATTGGCTAGAACGAAATCTTCAAGTCAAATGGAAGGATTCGATCGCCCGCTATGCAGAGCGCCGCCTCGCGCTCGTGCCGACTGTGCGACCGGAATCGATCCAGGAGCTTCGCAGCCTCGGCAAATCGGAGGCGATCAGCAATATGAATGCATCGTACTTTGAAGAGACTGCGCGCGCCTATTCTGTTTTGCTTGGTCGCAAGGTCACCGCCGACCAGCTCAATCCCGATGCATATCTGCA
>CAZCKI010000452.1:0-3092 GCA_964498815.1 uncultured Burkholderiales bacterium | reverse complement strand
AGAAAGCTAGGTGATTCACCATGATGACGCTTTATTCCGGCACCACCTGCCCGTTCAGCCACCGCTGCCGCATCGTGCTGTACGAAAAGGGCATGGACTTCCAGATCCTGGACGTCGATCTGATGAACAAGCCCGAAGACCTGGCGGTGATGAATCCCTATAACCGCACCCCGGTTTTGGTGGAACGCGACCTGATCCTGTACGAATCGAACATCATCAACGAATACATCGACGAACGCTTCCCGCATCCGCAACTGATGCCCGCCGACCCGGTGATGCGCGCCCGCGCCCGCCTGATCCTGTACCGCATGGAAAACGAGATCTTCAATCACGTCGATGTGCTGGAACGCAGCAAGCCCGCCCAGTTCGACAAGGCGCGCCTCTACATCCGCGAAAACCTGATCCAGCTGGCGCCGATTTTCGTCAAACAAAAGCATATGCTGGGCGACGAATTTTCCATGCTCGACGTGGCGATCGCGCCGCTGCTGTGGCGTCTCGAGCACTACCAGATCGAAATGCCCAAGGCGGCTGCACCGCTGCTCAAGTACGCCGAACGGCTGTTCTCGCGCCAGGCCTTCATCGACTCGATGACCGCCTCGGAGAAGGCCATGCGGAAGTAACGACCGGAATACATGGCAGAACTTTCCACCAAGCCCTACCTGATCCGCGCCATCTACGAATGGTGCGCGGACTCGGGGTTCACGCCGTACATCAACGTCAAGGTCGATCAGTCGACCCGCGTACCGGTGGAATACGTGAAGAATGGCGAAATCGTCCTGTCGATCAGCCAGCAGGCCACGCGCAATCTGACTATCGGCAACGACGTTCTGCAGTTTTCGGCGCGCTTCAACGGCGTTTCGCGCGAAATCGCGGTGCCGATTTACGCGGTCCAATCGATCTTTGCCCGCGAAAACGGTCGCGGTGTATTTTTCGACCCCGAGTCGCCGCCGGAAACCACCGCCGCTCCGGCCAGCCCCTCGCTGCAATCGGTGCCGGCCGCGCCCAGCGAAATGCACGGCGACGAAGAGCCGGTGCCGGACAAGCCCAGGGGCCCACCGCGCGGGAATTTGCGCGTAATCAAGTAAGCCGCAAAAACCTGCTTTGCCGGGTTTGGCAATCACCCGGCACGTTTGCTATGCTGCGATGATGAAACGCACTTCCCTAATGCCATGAGCGTCACCGTCGCCGAATTGCTGGCCGACAAAGCTCGCCAGTCGCCTAGCAATACGCTGCTGTCGATTGCGCCGGACGCCCCGGTGCTGGACGCCGTGAACATGATGGTCACGCACCAGATCAGTTCGGTGGTCGTCATGGAGAACCACGCCATGGCCGGCCTGATCACGCTGCGCGAATTGCTGGTCGGCCTGCACGGCATGGGCAATCACCTGATCCAGGCGAAGTGCCGGGAGGTAATGAAGTCCAATCCTCCGGTCGCCAAGCCCGAGGAAAGCGTCGATCACCTGCGCAGCCTGATGACCGAATTGCACATCACGCACGTGCCGGTGATGCAGGACGACAAGCTGGTGGGCATCCTGTCGTTTCACGACATTGCCCGCAGCGCGCTGAAGGACGTGGTTTTTGAGAATCAGCTTCTCAAGCAGTACATCAAGAATTGGCCCGCCTGAATTCCGGCCGGCCGCTATACTTCCTGCGCTACATTGCTTCCCTGGCCGCAGCTTTCCCGGCCCGAGTGATTACCTTTTGCCCGTAACTGTCCCATAACCGCTATCCGACCTTCGTCCCGCCATGAAAAAAGACACCCGCAGCATCAGCAAAACGCTGCAGGACTTGGCCGGCGTCGACGATGCGGTGCTCTATTGCAGCGCCAAGGGGCTCGCCGCACTGAAAGCCGGCAAACTGGATGGCGCCAATCGCACGCTGATGGAACGCATCGACGGCTTCCGTTCGGTGGAACAACTGCTGGCGATGTCGGGCGACCTCACCAGCGTGCACGGCGTGCTGGGGAAATTGATGGCGGCAGGTTTGGTCGAGTCGATCTCCGCCGACGACGATGACGATTTCCCCGCGGCCGAGGAAGCGGCGCCAGCACCGGCTCCGCCCAAAGCGGTCGAGGTAGCGAAGCAGAAGCCGGTCGAAACGCCAAAGCCGAAGGCCATTGAAGCACCCAAGCCGAAGGCCGCTGAAACGCCGAAGGCCAAAGCCGCCGAGGCATCCAAGCCGATTCCCGATGCGGCGCCCAAGCCGAAACCCGTCGAGGCCGCAAAACCCAAACCCGTGGAAGCCGCCCCCGCGAAACCGAAGGCAGCCGAGGTCAAGCCGGCCCCGCCGGAACCGGAAGAAGAGGAACTGGACGAGCTCGCCAACGCCAAGCTTTTATTGCAGCACGAAGCCGAACAATTCCTCGGCGCCAGCGCCGAAAAATTGCGCGCGCGCATCGACGACAGCCGCTCGATCGAGGAAATCTACGACCTGATCGTAAAAATCCGCTCGCACGTGGCCCGCAAGACCGGCGATGCCGATTCGGACAAATTCCTCGATCAGCTGATCGCCGGTCTCGCCGGCGCGCGCAAGAAAGCGAAAAAGAAGTAGCGTCCACTCCGGAAGTAGTACTCACTCCGGTCTTTCCTGCCAAATAGTATCGAAAGCAGATACTTCGAGCATCGGCGTCCGCTGCCTACCGGTTTTCAGGTCGTCCCCCGGAAACTTGCCGGGCAGACTGCGGTTGCGGGCATGTGCCCGCAGTCAAGGATTCATCGATGAAGAAAACCCTGATCGCACTCGCCATCACCGGCATCTCGCTGACCGGCTGTTACGTGATTCCGCTCGATCATGCCGGCCGACCGGGACAGGTGGCGTACGCGCCAGTGCCTGTACCGCCGCCCGCGCCCTCGCATCTCAACCTGATCGCGAAGCTCTATCCCGCCAACGACCAGGCCTCATCCTACGGCGTACTGCTCGGCAACGTGACCAACGACCTCAACGGTCACGGCACGTTCTCGGTCAACATCGGCGGTGAAACGCTGTCGGGCGATGCGACGCGGTCCTCGCCGCAATCGTCACAGGGACAGGCCAACGCCGCCGGCGGTCGCGGCAGCTACCTGCGCTGCAATTACACGATGAACAATTCCAGC
>CAZCKI010000451.1:0-3099 GCA_964498815.1 uncultured Burkholderiales bacterium | reverse complement strand
TGCAAGGCTTCGCGCACCAGACGGAACTCGTATTGTTCGAGGTAGCGCAGTCCACCGTGGATCAGCTTGGAGCTCCACGAACTGGTGGCGGAGGCGAGATCGTCCTGCTCCACCAGCAGCACCTTGAGGCCGCGCCCGGCGGCGTCGCGCGCGATACCGCAGCCGTTGATGCCGCCGCCGACTACCAGCAAATCGTAGACCGGGTCGTTCACTGCCAGCGGTCGCGGAAGCGGTCCAGCCAGAGCAGGGAAAAGGCGGTCTTGGTGTCGGTGATTTCGCCGCAGCCGACTTTTTCGACCGCATCGACGAGCGGCATGGTCAACACTTCAAGGAATTCGCCTTCATCGCGCCGGTGGCCGACAAAGCGCATGTCGCGGGCGATGTGCAGTTCGATCACCTCGTCCGAATAGCCGACACCCATATGCAGGGTTGCAGCGTGCAGCCAATGGTCGCTCAGGTAGCCGGTTTCCTCCAGCAATTCCCGGCGCGCCGTTTCGTGGTGCGGTTCGTCAGGGTCGATCTTGCCGGCGGGCAATTCAAGAAAGTGGCGGCGCGGAGGATAGCGGTACTGGTGTTCCAGCAGCAGTGTATCGGCATCGACAAAAGCGGCGATTACCACCGCGCCCGGATGCAGCACGTACTCGCGCCAGGCTTCCTTGCCGTCCGGCAGACGCACGCGGTCGTATTGAACCTTGATCAGCTTGCCGTCGAGGACGCGCTCGCTGGACAGCGTGTGCTCGGTGAAGTCGGGTAGAGGGCGATCGGACACGATCGCCTTCTACCCGCCCCCGCGAAGGCGGGGGCCCAAGTTTGTTGCAAAACTCAATGCAAATTGGACCCCCGCCTTCTCGAGGGCGGGGAGATTTTGCCAATAGCGCTCAAAACGATCGCTGAATCGCATTCAGGCACGCCGTCATCAATCCGCCGGGCACCAGCCCCAGCACCAGGATGGCGAGGGCATTGACCGACAGCAGCGCACGCATATCGAGGCTGGCGACGATCGGCGTGGTATCGGTGGCATCGTCCATGTACATGAGCTTGACCATGCGCAGGTAGTAAAAGGCGCCGATCACGCTCATCAGCACCGCGAACACGACCAGCTCGGTATAGCCCGCGTGCAGGGCCGCCTCCAGCACCGACAACTTGGCGAAGAAGCCGACGAAGGGTGGGATGCCGGCCATCGAGAACATGGCTGCCAGCATCAACAGCGCATAAAACGGCGAGCGCTGGTTCAGCCCCTTGAAATCGTCGAGATTCTCGGCCTCGAAGCCGGCGCGCGACAGCAGCAGGATCATGCCGAACGCGGCCAGGGTGGTCAGCGCGTAGGTGACGATGTAGAACAGGGTGGCCGCGTAGCCGCCGCGGCTGCCGGCGAGGATGCCCAGCAACAGGAAGCCCATATGCGAAATGGTCGAATAGGCGAGCATCCGTTTCAGGTTGGTTTGGGCGATGGCGACGATATTGCCGAGGCCGATCGACAGCACCGCCATGATCACCAGCATGCCCTGCCAGTCGCCGAGATGGCCCTGCAGGGCGCCGCCAAGGATACGCAACACGAAACCGGCAGCGGCGATCTTGGAGGCCGAACCGATGAACAGCGTCATGGGGGTCGGCGCGCCGTGATAGACGTCGGGGATCCACATATGGAACGGCACCGTGCCCAGCTTGAAGGCGAGGCCCGCGACCACGAACACCATACCGAACGACAGCAGCGACGCGTTCGCTTGCCGGAACGACTCGATATTGAGGATGGCCGTCACATTCAGCGAACCGGTGGCGCCGTACACCATCGACACACCGTACAGCAGCAGGCCCGAGGCCAACGCGCCGAGGATGAAGTACTTCATCGCTGCCTCGGTGGAGGTGGCCGAATCGCGATTGAGCGCCACCATCGCATAGCTCGACAAGGACAGCAATTCGAGACCGAGGTACAGGGTGATGAAGTGCTGGGCGGAAACCATCACCATCATGCCGAGGGTCGCGAACAACAGGAGCGCCACGAATTCGCCGGTGTAGAGATTCCGCGCGACCAGGTAGGCGCGGCCGTACACCAGGGTAGCGCCGACCGCGAGCAGAATCGCCACCTTGAGCAGCGCCGCCATCTGGTCGAGCACGAACATATTGTTGAAGGCGAATTGCGTCGAGGTCGGCCAGCGCTCGGCTACCGCCAGCAGCGTGAGGACGACGGCGCCGATCGCCCACAGCGCCAGGATGTTTTCGCGGCCGGCCTTTTTCAGGAACAGGTCGCCCAACATGATGATGCAAAGCAGCAACAGCAACGCGATTTCCGGTCCCGCCACCAGGTAGTTCATGTTCGCCAAGGTACTCATTTACAGCTTTCCCATCGAGACGTGCTTCAGCAATTCGTCCACCGAGACGTGCATCACGCGGGTGAACGGATCGGGGTGGATGCCCATGTAC
The DNA here is from genome assembly GCA_964498815.1 of uncultured Burkholderiales bacterium. Lineage (GTDB taxonomy): Bacteria > Pseudomonadota > Gammaproteobacteria > Burkholderiales > Usitatibacteraceae > UKL13-2. Next base: position 678 of record CAZCKI010000451.1, on the reverse strand, counting down.
AGCACCATCAGCGCGAGCAGGCTCAGCACCAGCATTTCGCGCCGGTTGATGTCCTGCAAGGCGCGCACGTCGTCGTTGGCGATGGCGCCGAAAATGACGCGCTTCACCATCCACAAGGTGTAGGCGGCGCCCAGGATCAGCGTGGTCGCGGCCAGGAAAGCGAACCAGAAATTGGCGCGCATCGCACCGAGGATCACCATGAATTCACCGACGAAACCCGACGTCGCCGGCAGTCCCGCATTGGCCATGCCGAACAGCACCGCGAAGAAGGCGAACCTCGGCATGGTATTGACCACTCCGCCATACGCCGAAATTTCCCGCGAATGCACCCGGTCGTAGAGCACGCCGATGCACAGGAACATGGCAGCCGAGATGAAGCCGTGCGAAATCATCTGCGCGATGCCGCCTTCCATGCCCTGCGCATTGAAGATGAAAAAGCCCAGGGTGACGAAACCCATGTGCGAAATCGACGAATACGCCACCAGCTTTTTCATATCCGACTGCGCCAGCGCGACGAAGCCGATGTAGACCACCGCGATCAACGATAGCGTGATGATGAACGGCGCCAGCGCGTGGCTCGCATCCGGCGCGATCGGCAGGTTGAACCGCAGGAAGCCGTACGCGCCGATTTTCAGGGTGATGGCGGCCAGCACCACCGAACCGCCGGTGGGCGCTTCG
>CAZCKI010000450.1:0-3108 GCA_964498815.1 uncultured Burkholderiales bacterium | reverse complement strand
TAGCTCGGTGGGCACCGGGGTGATGGGCGGCATGCTGGCCGCCACCTTCCTGGCGATTTTCTTCGTGCCCCTGTTCTACAAGGTCATCACGGACAGGAAGCTGAGGGAAGACAGATCCGAAAAGGAAATCCGCGACGAGGCCGAGCACGCGCGTGTGCAACATTCCACGACGCACCAGCTGCCTGTGCACTCGCCGTTACAGAAAGGCAAGACCGATGAATAAGACTTTTCTCTCTTTTTCCTCGACCGTCGCGGTAGCGTGCGCCCTGCTGGCTGGCTGCGCCGTCGGCCCGGACTACCAACGCCCCGCCCTGGAGTTGCCGCCTTCGCCGCCGGTCGCCGGCCTGGTTGCCGCACCGTCGGCGGCGCTGCCTTGGTGGTCGATTTTTCACGATCCCTCGCTGGACAAGTTGATCGCAGAAGCGCTGGCGCACAACACCGATCTGCTGGCTGCGGCCGCCCGCGTCACCGAAGCCGAGGCGCAGTTCGGCATCACCCGCGCCGATCAGTTTCCCTCGCTGTACGCGATCGCCGGACGGGTACGCTCGCGGTCTTCACAGGACGCAGCCAATTTCCAGCCGGGCATTCCGCTGGAATCGACCAGCAACAAGGCGGCTCTCAACATTTCCTTCGACTTGGATTTCTGGGGCAGGTACCGGCGCGCCAGCGAAGCCGCGCGTGCCGACCTGATGGCGGTGGAAGCCAACCGCGACGCCGTGCGCCTGTCTCTGGAAAGCGGCGTGGCACAGGGCTACATTGCGCTACTCGCCTTGGACGCGCAACTGTCCACCTCGCAACTCGCCCTGCTGCGCGCCAAGGAGCAATTCGAGATGCAGAAAGTACGCTTTACCGCGGGCGTAACGTCGGAATTCGAATTCCGCCAGCGCGAGGCGGAATACGATGCCGCCCGCGCCCAGCTGCCGCCGGTGGAAGCGGCGCGCGCCAAGCAGGAACGCGCACTCGCGATCCTGCTGGGCCGTTCGCCGCGCGCGCTGATCGGCGACAAGATCGAACGCACCAGTACCCTGTCGGCGCCGCAGGTCCCCGCCGGCATGCCCTCCGAGCTATTGTTGAACCGGCCCGATGTACGCAGAGCCGAGCAGGAACTGATCGCGGCCAATGCGCGCATCGGCGTGGCGCGCGCGGCGTATTTTCCGTCGATTTCCCTGACCGGGTTTCTCGGCAGCGAAAGCAGTGCCTTGCATAATTTGTTCAGCGGACCGGCGCGCACCTGGCGTTTCGCCGGCGACCTGACGGAACCGCTATGGGGCGCCGGGCGTCTCAATTCGCAAGCCGATATCGCCGGCGCCCGCAACGAGCAGGCGCTGCAGGCGTACCGCGCGGCGGTTGCCAACGCTTTCCGCGAAGTCGCGGACGCGCTGGCCGAGCACGCCAAGGCGCGCCAGGTCGCCGAGGCCGAAGCACGCCGCGTGGCATCGCTGACCCAGGCCTGGAAGCTCGCGATCCTGCGCTACGATCATGGTGTAGCCAGCCAGCTCGACGTGATCGATACCGAGCGCGGCCTGCTGCAAGGCGAATTCGACCGCATTGCCGCCGAGCGCGATTTGCGCCTGTCGGTGGCCGACTTGTATCATGCGCTGGGGGGCAAGACCGCGTCCGGCAACTGAACCCGGTGAAGGAGATCGTGCGTGGCCGAACTCAAAACCAAGCAGAATGCAGCGAGTGTCGATTCTTTCCTGGCCGGTGTGGAGGACAAGGGCCGGCGCGACGATGCCGTTGCCGTGTGCAAGCTGATGCAGGAAGCCACCAAGCAAAAGCCGGTGATGTGGGGCGCTACCATCGTCGGCTTCGGTTCGCAAAGGCTGGTGTACGAAAGCGGCCGCGAGCTCGACTGGATGGTGGTCGGCTTTTCACCACGCAAAGCCAATACCGTGTTGTACGGCATCGGTGTCGAGAAGCAAGCCGAATTGCTGGCCAAACTCGGCAAATACAAGACCGGCAAGGGCTGCCTTTACATCACCAGGCTCGCCGATATCGATGCAAAAGTGTTGAAGGAATTGGTCAAGCGCGCCGTCGCGCCGGCAAAGAAATAAGCGCTACTTCCAAGCCTCGGCGAATTTCTTCCAGTGCTCGATACCTGCGTTTTCTTTCAGGAACGTCCGCACCACTTTTTCTTCTTCCGCATAGCCCGCTGGTGACACCGCACCGCGCATCAACTGGAAGCGCAGGAATACGAGGTAGGTGTTCATCACGTCGGTCTCGCAATAATTGCGTATCGCCTCGATTTCGCCACGCTGATACGCAGCCCACACTTGCGATCCGTCCATGCCGAGCTTGCCGGGGAAGCCGCATAGCTGCGCCAGATCGTCGAGCGGCGCATTGGCGCGCGGCTGGTACATCGCCAGCACGTCCATCAGGTCGAGATGGCGCATGTGGTAGCGGCTGATGTAGTTATTCCACTTGAAGTCGCGGTTGTCCTCGCCCAGGTCCCAGTATTTTGCCGCCGTGACGCCGTGCACCAGCGAGCGGTAGTGCAGCACCGGCAGGTCGAAGCCGCCGCCGTTCCACGACACCAGCTGCGGCGTGTAGCGATCGAGGCCGTCGTAAAAGCGCTGGATGATGAGCTTTTCGGGATCGTCCGATTTGCCCAGCGACCAGGCCTTGAGCCCTTCGTCGGTGCGCAGCACGCAGGAGATCGCCACCACGCGGTGCTGATGCAGGGGCAGGAAATCGCTGCCGCCGGTCTGCTGGCGACGGCGCTGGAACACCAACTCGGCAACGGCTTCGTCGCTCATGCTGGCATCGAGGCCCTGCAGCTTGCGCAGGCCGGCGATATCGGGAATGGTTTCGATATCGAAGACGAGAACCGGGGTCATGCCGGAAACACTCCGGTAGTCAGATAGCGGTCGCCGCGATCGGCGATCACATGCACGATGACGGCGTTCTCGACTTCCTTGGCGATCTTGATCGCCGCGGCCAGGCCGCCACCCGATGAGATGCCGGCGAAGATGCCCTCCTCGCGCGCCAGCCGCCGTGCCATGTCCTCGCTTTCGGGTTGGTTTACTTCCAGCACGCGATCGACGCGCGAGCGGTCGAAAATTTTCGGCAAATAGGCCTCGGGCCATTTGCGGATGCCGGGCACGCTGG
>CAZCKI010000449.1:0-3113 GCA_964498815.1 uncultured Burkholderiales bacterium | reverse complement strand
TTTCGACCGTCAGGTGTACGTGCCGCTGCCGGACATCCGCGGCCGCGAGCAGATCCTGATCGTGCATATGCGCAAGGTGCCGATCTCCCCGGACGTGGACGCTTCGGTAATTGCGCGTGGCACGCCGGGTTATTCCGGCGCCGACCTCGCCAACCTGGTCAACGAGGCCGCGCTGTTCGCCGCGCGCACCAGCAAGCGCCTGGTCGAGATGGAAGACTTCGAAAAGGCCAAGGACAAGATCAACATGGGTGCGGAACGTAAGTCCGCCGTCATGACCGAGCAGGACAAGATGGAAACCGCCTATCACGAGGCGGGCCACGCCGTGGTCGGCTTCAACATGCCCAAGCACGATCCACTGCACAAGGTCACCATCATCCCGCGCGGGCGCGCACTGGGGGTGACCTTCTTCCTGCCCGAGCAAGACCGCTATTCCTACGACCGCGAATACCTGCTGTGCAATATCTGCATGTCGCTGGGCGGGCGCATCGCAGAGGAAATTTTTTCCGGCAACATGACCACGGGTGCAGCCTCCGACATCAAGCAGGCCACCAGCATGGCGCGGCGCATGGTCACCGAATGGGGCATGTCCGATGAACTGGGCATGATCTCCTACAGCGACCAGGAACAGGAAGTATTCCTCGGCAAGTCCTGGTCCAGCGCCGGACGCACCCACTCGGAAGCCACCCAGCAGCGCGTCGACGAGGAAGTGAAGCGCATCATCGACGAGCAATACAAACGCGCACGCAACATCCTCGAGACCAACCGCGACAAGGTCGAGGCGATGGTCAAGGCGCTGATGGAATACGAGACCATCGACTCCAACCAGATCAAGGACATCATGGAAGGCAAGCCGGTGCGCGCGCCCAAGCCATCCTCCACCCCGCCGAAGCCCAAGTCGGGACCGGATGGAGGACCCTCCACACCGGAAGGCGCCAAAGTCGAACCGGCCGCCGAAGGAAGCAATTGATCGCAGCAGGGTCAACAGGAAAACGGGCGGCCTTCCGCCCGTTTTTTTTGGTGTAGCGCGATGCAGGCGCTGCGCTGCGGGCGATTTACGCTGGCGCTGGATCGCCCGCTGGTGATGGGCATCGTCAACGTGACGCCCGATTCGTTTTCCGATGGCGGGCGGTTTTTTGCGAGCGAAGCCGCCATCGCGCACGCCCGCAGGCTGATCGAGGACGGCGCGGACCTGATCGATGTCGGCGGTGAATCGACGCGCCCGGGTGCGGCGCCGACCGGCTTGCAGGAAGAGCTCGATCGGGTGCTGCCGGTGCTGGAGGCGCTGGCGCAGGGTGAAGTTCCGGTGTCCATCGACACGCAGAAACCCGAGGTCATGAGTGCCGCCATCCTTGCCGGCGCATCGATGATCAACGATGTCAACGCCCTACAGGCCGAGGGTGCGATCGCCGCCTGCGCCGGTAGCGACGTGGCGGTCTGCCTGATGCATAAACAGGGTGCGCCGGTGACCATGCAACAGGATCCACGCTACGACGATGTGGTCGCGGAAGTGCGCGAATTCCTGCTGGCGCGAGCGGCGCGCTGTGTCGAGGCGGGCATCGCCGCCGACCGCATCGCGATCGATCCGGGCTTCGGCTTCGGCAAAACCGCCGCACACAATTTCACCCTGTTGCGCGAGTTGCATAGGTTCTCCACAACCGGTTTTGCCTTGCTGGCGGGCTACTCGCGCAAGCGCTCGCTGGGGGAAATCACCGGCAGGGGCCCCGACGAGCGCCTCGCCGCCAGTCTCGCCGCAGCCCTGATCGCAGCGCAAAATGGCGCGCACATTGTCCGGGTACACGATGTCCGGGAGACGGTGGATGTGTTGCGGGTGTGGAACGCCGTCGGTTCGGCGCGGTTACAATAGCAACACAGCCGGCGCATCTGCCGCCGGCCGCAGGATCATTCAGGGGGCCACATGAGCGAGCAACAACAAGAAAGCAATCCGCCGCCGGCGACGCCATCCGGATTCGACAAGCGCGCACGCGCGCTCGGCGTGGACCGCGGTTGGGAGTGGATCCCGGCAGGGTGGAAACTGTTTATGTCCGCCCCCGGTCTCTGGGTTGTGTGCACGCTCATTTTCTTTTGCGTGTATTTCGTCGTGTCGTGGTTTCCGATCATCGGCCGCGTTGCCGGCAACCTGATCGCGCCGATCCTGACTGCGGGCTTGATGTTTGCCTGCGGCGAAATCCGTGCCGGCCGCCCGCTACAGGTGGCGCATTTGTTCGAAGGTTTTCGCCGCGATACCGGCCCGCTGGTGATTACCGGCCTCGTCTATGCGGTCGCCTGCCTCGTTGTCAGCCTGGTCACGATGCTGATGATCGGCGCCGCGATCGGCACCACGGCGCTGGCCGGCATCCTGACCAACAATGACCCCTGGCAGATCGTCGCCATCATCGGCAGTGCCTCGATCGGCCTGTTGCTCGCGCTGCTGGTGTCGATGGCGCTGTCGATCCCGATCGCGATGGCGATCTGGTTCGCCCCGGCGCTGGTGTTTCTCGACAAATTGACGCCGATGGATGCACTGGCCGCCAGCTTCGACGCGAGCCTGCGCAATATGCTGCCGTTCCTGTTGTACGGCGTGGTGATGACGGTGCTATTCATTGCGGGTTCCATTCCGCTGGGGATCGGCTTGCTGGTGGTGATACCGTTGCTCGTGACGTCCACCTACGCCGCCTACCGCGAAATCTTTCACGGCGACAAATGAGTCGAAAATATTTCGGCACCGACGGCATCCGTGGCCGGGTAGGCGAAGCCCCGATCACGCCCGACTTCGTTCTGCGTCTGGGCTTCGCCGCGGGCCGCGTGCTGACCAGCCATCAGCAGGCCGCCGGCAAGGTGCGCCCGAAAGTCATCATCGGCAAGGACACGCGCATTTCCGGCTACATGCTCGAAAGCGCGCTGGAAGCGGGCTTCTCGGCCGCCGGCGTGGACGTGATGCTGGTGGGGCCGATGCCGACGCCGGGGGTTGCCTACCTCACCCGCGCGCTGCGCTTGTCCGCGGGGGTGATGATTTCGGCGTCGCACAATCCTTTCGACGACAACGGTATCAAGTTCTTTTCCGCCGAGGGGCTCAAGCTCGACGATGCCATCGAGCGCGCCATCGAGGCCGAGCT
>CAZCKI010000448.1:0-3113 GCA_964498815.1 uncultured Burkholderiales bacterium | reverse complement strand
TGCGGCGTCATGAACGTGGGCGACATGGGCTCGTCGTTCCGCCGCGCGTACACGGTGATGGGCGACCACGTCAATCTGGCCGCGCGCCTGGAAGGACTGACCAAGGAATACGGTGTCGGCATCCTGGTTTCGGAAAATATCGTTCGTACGGTTGCTTTCGCCGTCTACCGCGAGCTCGATCGGGTGCGCGTGAAGGGCAAGGCGGAGCCGGTCAGCATCTATGAGCCGGTCGGCATCAAAGGCGAAATCGCCGAATCGATCATCGACGAACTGGACCGGTTCCATCGCGCGCTGGACTATTACCGCAAACAGCAGTGGGACGACGCCACGCGCTTGTTGACAACGCTTTCGCAAGCCGACCCCAACCGCAAAGCCTACAAGCTATACCTGGAACGAATCGTTGATTTGCGCCTGCACCCGCCCGGCAAGAACTGGGACGGCGTATTCGTGTTCACGCACAAGTAAGTCTCGACTGGTCGTCACGACCGAATCAGGCCGGCGCCGGCAATAACACGGTGAAGGTGGTGCCGCGCTCCGCGTCGTTCGCGGTCGCCACCCGGCTTTGCACGCTGATGGCGCCGCCATGCCGCTCCACGACGGTTTTGACGAACACCAGGCCAAGACCGATGCCGTCGACCTCCGGTTGCCCCTCGGCTTGCAAGCGCGTGAAACGCGTGAATAGCCGGGAGAGGTCTTCCGCGGCGATGCCATACCCTTGGTCGGCAATATCGATACGCCAATGAAGCGAGTCGCGCGTCAGGCGGCATCGAATCACCGTGCCCGGCGGGCTGTATTTGACGGCATTGGAGAGCAGATTCAGGATGGCGCGTGTCAACAAATCGCGATCGCCGTTGACCAGCGACTCCGGTTCGGACGAGGTCGCCTCGATACGGATCTGCTTGCCGGACGCAAGTGCGGAAGCCTCGTCGGCGGCATCGTGCAACAGTTCCTTCAGATCAACCGGCTGGAAGTCCTGGGGGCGAACCCGCTCTGCCCTGGCCAGGCGCAGGAAGTCGTCAGCCAGCGTCAGGGTCCGTCGCGCATACTTGCCGATGCGTTCCAGCAGTGTCTTGGTCGGCATCAGTTCCGGCGCGGTTTCCTGCATTTCCAGCAAGGTCAGGATCGACGCCTGGGGTGAGCGCATGTCGTGGGACAGGAACCGCAATGCCTCGTCGCGACGCCGCTCGGATTCCCGTAACGGCGAAATATCGGACAGCGTGACGATGGTTCCCGCACGCACCCCGCCTTGCGACAATGACGGCGCGATTTGCAACAGGTATTCGGCATCATCGCCGGTGCGCGCTTCGACCGACACCACCGGCAGATCCACACCGGCGCGCTGCCAAAGGTCGCGCCAATCGCCTTCCGCCGGGGCCTGTAGCAAGGCCAGCAGCCCGAAAATGTCTTTGCCGGCCAACGGCACAGCGTCGGCGGCCAATCGCGCGAACAGGCGCGTGGCGCTGCTGTTGGCCAATCGGACTACACCGTCTGCATCCGTCACCAGCGCAGCTTCCGGCAGACTCTCCAGGCTGTCGGCGATGAACCGGTTCAGTTCCCGCAGCCGCCGGCCGGCCGATTCGACCGCGGCGATTCGTTGTTCGAGGCTCCCCGGCACGCGTGTCGCGATCGACGGCGCAACCACCGGCGACACCGGCAACAGGCTGGGTTCATGCTCCAGACGCGCCAGTTCAGCGTCGAGATAGCGCTGCGCCGATTCCAGCCTGCGCCAACTCCAGAGCGGATAGGCGATCATCGTCGCCAGCACCAACACGGAGGGCGAGATCCAGAATTGCGCCCCCCGAAACAAGAGCGCCGACGAGAGCATGGCCGCAACGCACACCGCCATCGACAGCATGAGCGCGGCGCGCGGCGACAGCGCGAGAAACGCAAGCAACAGGGCGGTGAGGCACATCACCAAGATCGAAGAAGTCTCGGTAGCCGACGCCACGCGCAATTCAACGCCTTCGCGCAGGGCCTGCAGCACATTGGCGTGGATCTCGACACCGGACATCGCCCGGCTGAACCCCGACACGGGAGTCGGAAATTCGTCGCCCATGCCGGTGGCGGTAATGCCGACCAATACGATGCGGTCGCGTAGCGCGGCACTGGGAACATCCTTGCGCAAGACATCGACGTACGACACCACCGGCAGGTGTCCCGGCGGGCCCGCGTAGGGAATCAGGTAGGGATCTTCGATCACCCACGCCCTGCTCGGCGCATCGCCCGCCGGTAGCGGATGCCGGACCTGCAGCGCCGCGACGTGGGCAGGGTCCGCCAACGCCAAACCGGCGAAGCTCAGCAACGGATAGTGCGGACTGCCGTAACCGCCGTACAGGAATGCTCGTCGCAGCATGCCGTCGGCGTCGAGGTGCGCATGCACGTGGCCGAGGCCGGTAGCAGCGGCCGCAAAATCGCTTGCTGGTGGTGCGTCCCCGACCGGCGCGCCGTCGCTGACTTGATACGCCACCGGCAGCACCGTTCGGGCATTGACCCGCAAGGAACGCGCCAACGCGGCGTCGCCGCCAGGATCGCGATTGTCCGGCTCGGTCAGAATGATGTCGAAAATGACGGCCCTGGCGCCCGCTTCGGTCAGACGGTCCAGCAGTGTCGCGTGAATGGCGCGGCGCCATGGCCAGCGGCCGAGTGCCCGCAGGCTGGCTTCGTCGGCGCCGACGATGACAATATCGCGGTCCGCGGGTCGCGCCCACAGCGCGAGGGCCTGGTCATAGAGCGTCTGGTCGATGCGATACAGCCAGCCGCCTTGCACTGCCGCCACGCTCAGAAAGGAAAGTCCCGCCAGCAGCAGCAACCACTCGCGGAGTACCGGCTTCCAGCGTGACCACGCAAAAGTCATGGCGCAGTCGGCGGCGCCGGATCAGCGCGGCAACACATTGAGCAGCCAGGCGCTTCCGTAGATTTCGACCGGCTCGACGCTGCTCCAGGGACCGTAGTGCACGCCGCCGCCACGCAGCCGCACTCGCGCAAAATAAAAACCGTTGGGCAGTTTCTCCAGCCGCACCACCGGTTCATTGACTGTAACGTCCTGGATCGTTTTGCGAAAATATTCGTCCCCGCCGAGCTGCACCTGGTAGTCGGCGCCGGTAACGCCATCC
>CAZCKI010000447.1:0-3146 GCA_964498815.1 uncultured Burkholderiales bacterium | reverse complement strand
CCCTGGCGCTGCAAAAATGCGACGACTTGCAGACTTCGCGTGCCGTGATGACAAATTACGACCGTGGGATGCGATTTGTCGAGTTCGTCGAGCCGTTCGGGGATCTGCCCCATCGGCACGTGTTTGGCCCCGTCGATGCGGGCCAGTTGCCATTCCCAGGGTTCGCGGACGTCCAGCAGCGCCGGTTTCTCGGCGTTTTCCGCGGACAGCAGGGCGTGAAGCGCCGGGGCGCTGAGTTGCAGCACGGCGCCGCCTAGAATTCGAAACGCGACGGCTGCGCCGCGTTGACCAGCGGCGTCAACACGGTTTCGAACATCACCCGGCTCGTGACCGCAGCCGGCGTTTTGGTAAACAGGGTCGCTTTCATCACCGGCTCATCGCCTACCACCGCGAACAGGCGGCCGCCGGGGTTGAGTGCTTCGAAAAATGCCTCCGGCAATACCGGCACCGAACCGGTCAGTACGATCGCATCGAACCGTTCCTGGCCGGTGAATGCCGCCGGGGAACGTGCTGCATCGCCGACCTTGAGGTGCACGTTGACGATGCCGGCGCGCGCCAGGTTGGCGGCGGCGGTGCGAGAGAAGTCTTCGTACATTTCGATCGAGGTGACTTTTTCCGCGAGCCGCGATAGCAGCGCCGCGAGATAACCGCTACCGGTACCGATTTCGAGCACGTGATCGTCGGCTTTGAGGAGGAGATCCTGAACGATGCGCGCTTCCGCCTTGGGCGCCATCATCGCCTGGCCATGACCCAGCGGGATTTCCATGTCGACGAAGGCAAGGCCGCGCGCCGAAGTCGGCACGAATTCCTCGCGTTTCACCTGGTGCAGCAGGTCCAGTATCACCGGGCTCAACACGTCCCAGGTGCGGATCTGTTGTTCGATCATGTTGAAGCGGGTGTTTTCGATGTCCATGTTCTTGGCCGGTTAGAAAGCAATTTTAACAAGACAATCCGTCAAGCCGGGTTGGGCTTGATCAAACCCTTCAACAACATATCCGCGTGGGTGTTCAAATAGGCGACCGGGTCGACCGCGTCGTTGGCGCAGATGCCGAGCGAGTGTTTCCAGATCATCAGCATCACCACCGGCGCACAGCACAGGCGGGTGACGTAATCGACGTTGACCGGCTGAAACTCGCCGGACTGGATGCCGCGTTCAAGGGTGCGCGCGAACAGGGAGCTACCGCGTTCGAACACCTCGTCGTGGTAAAACTTGGCCAGTTCCGGAAAATTGCCCGCTTCGGCGATCATCAGCTTGGTGATGCCGGAATTGGCGGTCGCGCCGACCCGGTTCCACCACATCATCAACAATTCGCGCAGCAAGTCCGCGCTGGAGCCGGTAAAGGCGCGCGCAAACTCTTCGGCCTCGGCAATGGGCGCCACATAGCCTTCGCTGACGACGGTTTTGAGCAGCTCTTCCTTGCTGTCGAAGTACAAATAAAGTGTGCCCTTGCTAACCCCGGCGCGCTTGGCCACATCATCCAGCCGCGTGGACGCAAAGCCCTTTTCGACAAACAATTCGAGCGCCGCAGCGGTCAATTCCGCGGGCCGCGCGTCCTTGCGGCGCGCCCAGCGGGGTTCGATGATTTTGGCCAGCGATGACATGGTTGAAATTGTAAATGACTCGTTAGTCAGTAAGATACGCGTGAGAGGCGAGACTGTCAATCCAAAGTCTGCCGGTAGCGCTTCAGTGCGACCGCCCCCGCCACCAGCATGAAAAGGCCGATCGGCCACAGTTCCGGCATGATTTCGGCCAGGCCGTTGCCCTTTAGCAGGACGCCGCGAACGATGCGCAGGAAATGGGTCAGCGGCAGGCCTTCGCCGATCACCTGCGCCCAGTCGGGCATGCCGCGAAACGGGAACATGAAGCCCGACAGCAGCATCGAGGGCAGGAAAAAGAAAAAGGTCATCTGCACCGCCTGCAACTGATTGCGCGCGATGGTGGAAAAGGTAAAGCCGACCGAGAGATTGGCGGCGATGAAGACGATCAGCGCCAGCGACAGGATAGCGAGGCTGCCGACGATGGGCACGCCGAAAATGAGCTTGGCCGCGACCAGGATCAGCGTCACCTGCAGGTAACCCACGATGATGAAGGGGGCGATCTTGCCGGCCATCACCTCGATCGGCCGCACCGGAGTGGTGAGCAGGTTTTCCATGGTGCCGCGCTCGCGTTCGCGGGTCATGGCGAGCGAGGTCATCATGATCATGGTCATGGTCAGGATCACCCCCATCAGGCCGGGCACGATGTTGTAGCGGGTAATGCCTTCCGGGTTGTAGCGGCGCTGCACGCGCAGATCGACCTGCAGGTCGCTGCTTTTGAGCGCGGCCAGGGGTCCGCTCAGTTCGCGGTCCAGCACCTGTTTGACGATCTGATTCAGTACCCCCAGCGCATTGCCGGTCGCGGACGGGTCGGTGGCATCGGCCGCCAGCAGCAACTGCGGGCGCTCGCCGCGCTGCAGCTTGCGCGAAAAGTCAGGAGGGATCACCAGCGAGAATTGCACCTCGCCCAGGTTCATCAGGCGATCCGCTTCCGCCTCGCTCTTCACGCGATGCGTGAACTTGAAGTATTGCGAATTCTCCAGCGCGCTCACCAGGGCGCGCGAATAGACGCTTTCGTCGTTGACGACCAGCGCCGCCGGCAAGCCTTTTGGGTCGGTGTTGATGGCAAAGCCGAACAGCACCAGCTGGATGATAGGGATGCCGACGATCATGCCGAAGGTCAGGCGGTCGCGCTTCATTTGCACGAATTCCTTCATCAACACGGCGAGGAAACGCGGCCAGGAAAAAACCGAGCTCATTGAAAATTATCCTTGGAAGAATTCATCAGGCTGATGAATACATCTTCGAGGCCGGCATCGACGCGGGTCCATTGGCAGCCGGGCCGGTGGAAGAAAGGTTTCAGCGTCTGTTCCAGTTGGCTTGCATGGCTGCCACTCACGTGCAGCGTGGCGCCGAACGGCACCACCATGTCCACGCCAGGCAGACCGCGCAATTCGCGCGCCAGGGCGGCGATGCCCTCACCTTTCACCGACCAGGTGGCGAGCCCCGACTGCGCCACCACTTCGGCCGCCGTACCCTTGGCGAGCAGCTTGCCGTAGGCGATGTAGGCGAGCTCGTGACAGCGTTCGGCTTCGTCCATGTAGTGCGTG
>CAZCKI010000446.1:0-3156 GCA_964498815.1 uncultured Burkholderiales bacterium | reverse complement strand
GTCCCAGCTTGCGCGCGGAGTAGCTGCCGAGAAAATAGCCCTGCAATATTCCGCCCTTGACGACGTGACGGCGCTGCGTGGCCACCCCTTCGCCGTCGAACGGCGCGCTGGCGAGGCCCTCCGGCAGCAGCGGGTCCTCGACGATGTCGATCAAATCGGAAAACACCTGGCTACCGACGCTATCGAGCAAAAAACTCGCCTTGCGATACAGGGACGACCCGCTGACCGCGCCGACGAAAGCGCCGATCAAGCCCGATGCAGCCGGCGCTTCGAACAGCACCGGCACCTCACCACTGGGGATGCGGCGTGACTTGAGGCGCGCAACGGTGCGTTCACCGGCGCGGCGTCCGACCGCTTCGGCGCTTTCCAGCATTTCCCTGCGGCGGGCGCTGGTATACCAGTAATCGCGCTGCATGCCATTGTCGGTACCGGCGATCATCGAGCAACTGAGGCTGTGGCGCGTCGAAGCGTAGCCGCCGACGAAACCGTTCGAATTGGCGTAGATGAATTCGGAGCCGCCGGTGGAAATCGATGCACCCTCGGAATTGTTGAGGCGCTTGTCGACCGCGAACGCCGCCGCTTCCATGCGTTGCGCGATCTCGACCGCCTCGTCTACGGTCGGATTCCATTCGTGATTCAGCCGCAAATCGGCGAACGGCGCCACCGCCATGCGGTCGGCATCGGGTAGTCCGGCGAATTCGTCGGGTGCGGTGAATTTGGCGATCGCGAGTGCTGCCGCCACGGTGCGCTCGATGGCGGCTGGCGACAAATCACTGGTCGACGCGTTGCCGCGCTGTTGGCCCAGATAGACGGTGACGCCGAGCCCCTTGTCGCGATTGTGTTCGATGGTCTCGATTTCGCCCATGCGCACGGTGACGCTTTGACCGATCGAGGTCGAAACCTCCGCGTCGGCGGCGCTGGCGCCGAGTTTTTTGGCGATGGCTATTGCGTTGCTGGCGGCATCGACCAGGGAGGCTTGCGAGGCGGGTGCGGCGGGACGGTTCGCTACGGTGGTGATCACGGCGTGAGGTATGATGGGAAGGAGGAAAAAGAGGAGAGCGGTAGTGTCAAAGGCTTCAGCAAGGCAGGCGGCAAAGCAGGCTGCGACCAAGGCGGCAACGCAAGCAACAAGCGAGACCGCTATCGAAGCCGGAGACGACTCGCAACAGGAAAATTCTATCAGCAAAAGCGAGCGCAAACGGCGCATGACCGCTTTGCAGAGTGTAGGTGAAGAACTGGTCGCGCTCTCGACCGACACGTTAAAAAAACTCGATTTACCCGACCCACTGCGCGTAGCAGTGCTGGACGCCAAGAAGATCGGCCCCAGTAAGCACGGCGGCACCCGCCGCCAGATGCAGTATATCGGCCGCCTGATGCGCGAAATCGAGGCCGCACCCATCGTCGAACAACTCGAGGCGCTGCGGGCGCCCGGCCGCAAGGCGACCGCCTGGCACCACCTGGCCGAGCGCTGGCGCGAACGTCTGCTGACCGACCCGAGCTCGCTGGCCGCGTTTGCCACCGAGTTCCCGCAGGCCGACCGCGAGGCGCTGGCGCGCGGCGTCGCCGCCACCCACGCCGAGCGAACCGCAAGGCAGCCTCCCAAGCACTTTCGCGCGCTCTATCAGTCGATTCACGAGCTGATCGTTGCGGAAGCCGGGAAAGCCGCATGACGACCGCGTACGACGCCGCCAAAATCGGGCTGCTGTCGATCAGCGATCGCGCCTCGGCCGGTGTCTACGAAGACAAGGGCTTGCCGGAGCTGGAAGGCTGGCTGCAATCGGCGCTGCATAACCCGCTCAAATTCGTGTCGCGGGTGATCCCGGACGAACAGCCGCAAATCGAGGCGGCGCTGATCGAGCTGGTCGATGTAGAGCGTTGCTGCCTGGTGCTGACCACCGGCGGCACCGGCCCGGCCCCGCGCGACGTGACGCCCGATGCGACCCTCGCTATTGCAGACCGGGTGATGGACGGCTTTGGAGAGCGCATGCGCCAAATCAGTCTGCGTTTCGTGCCCACGGCGATTCTGTCGCGGCAGACGGCTGTCCTGCGCAAACAGACGCTGATCGTCAACCTGCCCGGCCAACCCAAGGCGATCCGCGAGACGCTGGAGGGCCTGCGCGACGGCGACGGCAAGGTGGTCGAAGCGGGCCTGTTCGCCGCCATCCCCTATTGCATAGACCTGATCGGCGGCCCTTATCTTGAAACGCGCGAGGAAGTCATCAAAGCCTTCCGCCCCAAAAGCGCCATCCGCAAAGTGACTGGCACCTGATTCACCCCTCCCCCCTCACTCCTCTCCCCTCACCAGAATATGATTCCCCACATCGAACTCAATACCGGCGCCGACCCGCAAGGCTCCATCATCTGGATGCACGGCCTCGGCGCCGATTGCTGGGACTTCGTGCCGGTAGTGCGCGAGTTGCAGTTGCCGGACCGCCCCGCCTTGCGCTTCATTTTCCCGCAGGCGCCCACCCGGCCGATCACGCTCAATAACGGCATGGCGATGCCGGGCTGGTACGACATTTCGATGAGCGACCTCGGCCGCCAGCCGGACGAAGGCGGCATCCGCGAATCGCAGGCTTACATCGACGAGTTGATCGCACGCGAGATCACGCGCGGCATCGCTTCCGACAAAATCATCGTGGCCGGGTTTTCGCAAGGCGGCGCCATCGCGCTGCAGACGGGGCTGCGCAGCCGCCACGAACTGGGCGGCATCCTGGCGCTGTCCACCTACCTGCCGCTGGCGGAATCGCTGCCGGCGGAAAAATCGTTGGCCAATGCGCGTATCGCTATCCTGATGTGCCACGGCACCCAGGACCCGATGATTCCGATCGGTCTGGCGCAGGCTTCGCGCGAGACGCTGAAAGTGCAGGGCTACGACCTGGAATGGCATGAATACCCGATGCAACACACGGTGGCAATGGAAGAAATCGGCGACATCGCCGAATGGCTGGCGGCTCGCTTTCGTTCGCGTATCCTGCTGGCGTAGCGTCCGGCCGACCGCCGGCCGGCGCGAATAATTTCGCGGACGGCACATCCAAACCGGCAGCCCGCCGCATCCAAGGGGCAGGACCACTGACAAGGAGTTCACCATGAAGTCGTTTTCCGCTGTTGGCCGCCTCGCGGCCTGTCTCGCCGCCACACTGCTGTTTGCCGCAC
>CAZCKI010000445.1:0-3161 GCA_964498815.1 uncultured Burkholderiales bacterium | reverse complement strand
GGAGCGCGCCGGTAACTGGGTGGATATCCTCGTCGGCATCAGTCCCTACACGGCTCCCTTCGCCCGGCTGGGAAAGGTGCGCAGCGCCGGCGTAAAAGACCTACGCCACGGCAATTTGCGCGACGAAGATTGGTCTGGCCCGAACGAACCAACCCGCGACACGCGATCCACCGTTCGTTTGCCCACCGGGGTAATGTGTTTCGCCATCGCAGCCACCAAGCAATCGCAGCCCGGCGGCAGGCGCCTGCCCGGCGATGGATTGGTGCCCGTACACAGCGCGCTGGGTCGACATCGCAATGCGGCCCTGACGCTACCGATCCCGGTCACCCGCCAGATGATACTGTACAGATCGAATCACTTCGATCTGCTTGCCAGCCACGACGTCTATCAATGCATGCGGACCTGGCTCGGCAATGCCGGCACTTCCCCTAAATCCCGGTCGTGAAAACGATCTATTTATGACCTATTTTCCCGAAAGCGAAATATGACCTTCAGCCTGCGGCGCACTGCCTGTACTGTTATTTCACTTTCGCTGTGCTCCTGCGGGACGGCACCGCTTTCCTTTCTCGACGGAATCCCGCCCGGTGTGCTGCCGACCAATCACTACCCGATCCGCATAGTTTCGGTCGATGGCGACATTCAGTTTCGCAACCCGGTTCAGCTTGCCCCGGGACCGCATTCGCTGGTGCTGGAAGCGGCGCCCGGTGACGGCGCACGGGGCACGACGCAACGCTCCTTCGCATTCAAGGTCGAGCCCTGCGCCAGATACTTTCTGGCAGCCGCGCGTTCATCACCGGTTGCGGCCGACTGGAAATTGGTTGTGGTATCCCGGGAGAGAGTTGCGGGCTGTATCGATGAAGAGGAACTGAAAAAACACTAGATTTCCAAACGGACAGGGCGCGCCGAAATCCATACATCCGGAGATACCACATGCAGCTAGACCGCGTGTTATTACTGATTGCTTTCATGCTGGGTACCATGCTGCCTCAATCGGCGTTCGCAGCCGAGCCGGCCGAGGGCGTCAAGACCCTATTTCGCGACCCCTACATCGAACAACTTGCCGGCGACTGGAAACTGACCCGCAAGATTCGCGGCAAGGAAGCCCAAAATACGCTGAAAGCGGAATGGGTCCTGAACCACCAGTTCCTGCAACTGCACATGAAGGACGTCGCCGATCCGCCGCAATACGAAGCCATCGTCCTCATCGGTTACCAGCACGAGAACAAGCAGTACGTGGTGCACTGGCTGGACGTATGGGGTGGAAAATTCTCGGCCATGGGCCACGGCAAGCGCGTCGGCGATGCCCTTGAGATCGAATTTCACTACCCGGATGGGCCGTTCTACAACACCTTCGTCTGGAACGCCAAGGACCAGTCCTGGACCTTCACCATGGAAGGTGTGAAGGACGGTAAGCGCGTGCCGTTCGCCGTCGACACGTTGCGGCGCAACTAGTCTTTTTTCATCAGTTGCAGTTGGTTTCGGCTGCGCCGGATTAAATAGTCGTGCCCGCCGGCCTGGTGCGGTTTGCCGGCAGGAGATTCGCGAAACAGTTGGCGCGCCCATTCTTCCAATTGCTCGCGCGAAGGCGCGGCAACATCCTGCCATCGCAGCCAGTGATACAGCGCGTTCACCTGCCGAACCAGCGGCAAATCATCCAGCCTTGCGACGTGCGTTTCGCGCCCGTCCCAGCCAAGGTCGATTTTGGCCAGCGCCTCGGTCAGCTCCACCGTCTCCGCGGCGTGCCGTGCGCTGCGCGCCAGCGATTCCCGATAGTGCGAGAAGCGCTCCGCTATCACCGGCACCAGGCGGTGGCGGATGAAATTGCGCGTGTAGCGGGTGTCGTCGTTGGATTCATCGTGAATCCATTCGAGCCCCCAGGCCTCGGCGCAATTTTCCAGTTCGGCGCGATTGATAGTCAGCAGTGGCCGCAGCAGCATGACTTGCGGCGTCAGCAGTCGCGATTCACCCATCGCGGCGAGACCCGCCGGTCCGGTGCCGCGCAATAGCTGGTGCAATACCGTTTCCGCCTGATCGTCGCTGTGCTGGGCCAGCAAGACCACTTCGCTCGCAGACGCCGCCAGTGCGGCATAGCGCTGCTCGCGGGCCGCCGCCTCGACGCCAACGGCGGCGGCTCGATCCACCGTAACACGGCAAACCGTGAGCGGTATGCCGCGCGCCGAGCATTGACGCGCACAAAAATCGGCCCAAACATCGGCGTTGGCGCTCAATCCGTGATGGACGTGAATGGCGCTCAGATCGATGGTCCAGGCGCTTTTCAGGCGGTGCGCCGTCTCCAGCAACACCATCGAATCGAGTCCGCCCGACAGGCCGATAGCGACACGCTTTCCCCGCACGGCATGCCTCGCAAAAAAGGCATCGACCGCATCGATCAACTTGGGCGGAGTAGTGCCCACGGAAATGTTTACGCCTCGAGTTCCTTGAACTTGCCCAAGGCGAGCAGTTTCTTTTGGCGCTCCTGGACCAGTTTTTCCGGACTCTTCTCCGCCAGTTGCTTGAGCGCATCGGCCACGTATTTCTTCAGCGTCGTCGCCATTGCCGCCGGATCGCGGTGCGCACCGCCCAGCGGTTCGCTGATGATCTTGTCCACCAGGCCGAGATTCTTCAATTTGGGCGCAGTAATATTCAGGGCCTCAGCCGCTACCGCGGCCTGGGCCGCATCTTTCCAGAGGATGGCAGCACAGCCTTCCGTGGAAATCACCGAGTAGGTCGAATACTGCAACATGAATGTCATATCGCCGACCGCAATCGCCAGCGCCCCGCCGGAACCGCCTTCGCCGATGATAGTGCAGACCACCGGCACTTTCAGCCCGGCCAGCACGTACAGATTGTGGCCGATCGCTTCCGACTGGCCGCGCTCTTCCGCGCCCACGCCCGGATACGCACCCGGGGTATCGATAAAAGTGATCAGCGGCACGCCGAATTTTTCGGCGAGCTTCATCAAACGCAAGGCCTTGCGGTAGCCTTCCGGCCTCGGCATGCCGAAGTTGCGGTACTGCCGTTCCTTGGTGTCGCGGCCCTTCTGATGGCCAATTACCATCACGGTCTGACCGTTCAGGCGCGCCAGGCCGCCAACGATGGCCGGATCGTCCGCGTAGCCCCTGTCCCCGTGCAGTTCCTCGAAATCGGTCAGCATCGCGCCG
>CAZCKI010000444.1:0-3163 GCA_964498815.1 uncultured Burkholderiales bacterium | reverse complement strand
CGTCCTGAACGAAGTGAAGGACCTCATCCATTTAAATAATGTCGACATTTGACCAGATGAGATCCTTCGCGCTGCTTAGGATGACAACTCTCTTTTGCCATTTTCGCAAGCAGGCCAGCAATCTCCTGTTCACATAGCCTGATCCGTTGCACCCCGCTTGTCTTTCCCCCTCCCGCCCAAATTTGTAATAGATGATCCCCCTTTCCATCCTCGACCTCTCCCCCATCACCGAGGGTAGCGACGCCGCGCAATCGTTTCGCAATACGCTCGACCTGGCGCAGCACGCCGACCGCTGGGGTTTCAAGCGCTATTGGCTCGCCGAGCACCACGGCATGCCCGGCATCGCCAGCGCCGCGACCTCGATCCTGATCGGCCACGTTGCCGGCGGCACCCGCAATATCCGCGTCGGCGCCGGCGGCATCATGCTGCCCAACCATTCTCCGCTGGTGATCGCCGAACAATTCGGCACGCTCGAGTCGCTCTACCCCGGCCGCATCGATCTCGGCCTCGGTCGCGCGCCGGGCTCGGACCAGCAGACGGCACGAGCACTGCGGCGCAACCTCGATTCCGATGCGGATGAATTCCCGCAGGATGTGGTCGAGCTGATGGAATACTTTGCGGCAACACAGCGCCACGCGGTGCGCGCCATTCCCGGCGCCGGACTCGAGGTGCCGATCTGGATCCTCGGTTCCAGCCTGTTCGGCGCGCAACTCGCCGCGGCGCTCGGCCTCCCGTATGCCTTCGCCTCGCACTTCGCGCCCGCGCAGATGATGGAGGCGATATCGCTGTATCGCCGCGCCTTCAAACCCTCCCCACAATTGGACAAGCCCTACGTGATGCTGGGCTTCAACATCTTCGCCGCCGACACCGACGAGGAAGCGCAGTTCCGCGCGAGCTCGGTGCAGCAGGCCTTCATCAATCTGCGCAGCGGCCACCCCAAGCAGCTGCCGCCGCCGGTGGAAGGCTTCCTCGACAAAGTCGGCCCGCAGGAAAAGGCGCTGCTAACGCAAATCCTCACCAGCTCCGCCATCGGCTCGCCCGAATCCGTCGCGCGCGGTCTGCAGGCCTTCATCGCCAAGACCGGCGCGGACGAGCTGATGATCACCTCGCAAATCTTCGACCACCAGGCGCGCCTGCGTTCCTACGAAATCACCAGGACCATTCGCGACAGCCTGGCCTGATTCGCTTGCATTTTCCAATTGCGGCCGAAATTGCAACCGCCTGAATTCGTTGGAAATTCAGAATAAACAATATCGAAATATTCCCCGCAGGCGAAGCGATTTCGTCAAGCCAAAACTGCTGTCAGGCAAGGCAAATGCGGGACGGATTGCCCCAGTGCTAGTAGCGCAGATTTGCGAAGCCTGGTCTAGCGCAGCGCGTTGACGAAGTGGCTTGACCGTTGGAAATGGCATTCAATCCTGGTACTTCTTTGCGAACTGTCCGGGTCTTTCATGGCCAGTTCGGCCTGACCCGACGCGCAACGCGCTCTCACGTTATTTCGCCGGTTTCCCAATCTTCGCGAATTTGTTTTAAAAATTGCTTTCGATGCTCGGTCATCATCTGAAGTGCCTCGGCCGGCGCACCGGTTTTGAAATGCCGGGCCGACCATAGGACCAACTCCGTCATCATCGGCGCGAGATCCAGGCCCATTGCCGTCAGCCGGTACACATTGCGGCGGGCGTCTTGCGGGTCCGCTCGCTTCGACAGGATTCCCAGCGCCTCAAGTCGATGCAGCCTTTCGGCAAGGACGTTGCTGGCAATCTTCTCTTCTGCCTGCAAAAAGTCCTTGTAGGTTTTGCGCTCCTTGAACATCAAATCCCGGACGATCAGCAGCGTCCAGCGGTCTCCCAGGGCCTCAAGGGCGATACTGATCGGGCAGTCGGATCGTTGCAGTTTCGCGTGTGGCGGCTTCATGCCTGCAAGGGTAGGTATATTGCTTGCGAAATGCAAGTGATGATGCTAATCTTGGATCGCTTGTATATTGCAAGCGATCGTTCCCATCGATGCCTCGCCGGCCGCAAGCCGCCTATGAAAGGAGAACCGCTTGAACAAGTCATTCCTGCTGGGCGCCGCAGCCTATCTGCTGCCGACTTTCCCTCTCGGCTACCTCTGGCACCTGACCGTCTTCGCGGAGCAATACCATCGGCTCGACATGTATCGCGCGGATGTCGTCATTCCGCTGGGACTGGCATCCATGATGGCTCAGGCGCTCTTTTTCTCCTGGGCCTATCCGCGTCTGTTCAGCACTGCGCGCACCGACTGGATGGGCAGCGCGTTGCGTTTTTTCATCGTGTTTTCGCTGCTCGCCTGGTCGTTCACCACTCTTCCCGTGGCGGCCAAATACCGGATGACATCGGTCACCGATTTCCTGGTGCTCGAGACTTGCTTCACTTTACTGCAATTCGCGGTAGTGGCGCCCTTGCTTGCGCTGGCGCACCGTGGAGCGAAATGAACGGGGCCAAGGCCGGAAGCGGACGCGTCTATGCCCTACGATGAGCACCTGGCCGAGCGGATGCGAAACGCACTGAGTTCGCGTGATCACATCGTGGAAAAGAAAATGTTTGGCGGCTTTTGCTGGATGCTCAACGGCAATATGCTGTGCGGCGTCGAGGTCGGCCGCTTCATGTTTCGCGTCGGCAAGGAACGGGAAGCGAAAGCCCTAAGCCTTCCGGGCGCGGCACCCATGGACATCACGGGGCGACCGATGCGCGGTTTTGTGTGGGTACGTGCCGAGCACGCGAAGGGAGCTGCATTGCGAAAGTGGATCGACCTGGCGTCGGGTTACGTCGGCGGCCTGCCTCCGAAATGAAAAGAATGGCGAGGGCGAGTAACGTCGTAATGCTATTTTGCTAAAACTGACCCCGATGGTGGGAACGCTGCGACCATGCCCTCGTGCTCCAGCATGCGGTGGTTGGCGGACATCCGGTGGAGGCTTTCCCGGCGCGCGGGTGTGAGCGGGCTCAGGAAGTGTCCTGCTGCCAGGATTTGGCAGGATGTGGTGAAATGATGGCTACCCGACAGACAACACATTTCGCCATTTGTCCCGCGCCCAACGCTTACTGGCTTTGATTCAACTGCTGCGCGGCCATCGCCTGCCGGTCGCCGGGGCACATCTTGCCGCAGAGCTCGGCATCAGTCTGCGCACGCTCTACCGCGACATCGG
>CAZCKI010000443.1:0-3169 GCA_964498815.1 uncultured Burkholderiales bacterium | reverse complement strand
TTTATGCTTGCGCGAGGCATGCGCGGGCAGGGGCTGACGCGAGAATTCGGGAAAGCGGGGAGATACTTATGCAACGACTTCGATCGACCAGATTCCAGCTTGGATGCGTCAGTCTGCTATTCGCTGCCTTCACCGCCCGGGCCGGCGACGAGCAATTCGAATTGAAGTGTGTTGCCGCCGGCGAGTTCTTGCAGGTCTATTCGGACCATCCGGTCGATCAGGCCAGATGCAAGGCGATCGCGGAGCGGGCTCTGAAAGCCTACGCGTTCATTGCCGCGAAAGCGGCCTGGAAAGACCAGGGAATCTTGCGGGCCCATCCTCTGCAGTTTCGCCTGCTGGGAGGGGACTTGAAGGTTCTCGGCTATGCGAAAGGTCCCAACCTGATGGTCATGAGGGACAGCTATCTGGATGAATCGCTGTCGGAGGGAACGCTGGCACACGAGCTGACCCACATCCAGGACCTGCGGCAGTTGCAGGGAAGGCGCCTGCCGAGTTTCATGCTGGAAGGGCGGGCGTTGACCATCGGCAACGCCTACCGAATGTCCCTTGGGCAGGAACCGAACAGCTACGACCACCAGATGGCCGGCTCGGCGATGCGATTCACGGCGAGCCAGGCGGAAGAACTCCTGAACGAGTATCGGGGCCAAGGCTGGAACAACCAGGCCATCGGCACGGTTCTCGTCGAGTACATGCGCACCAAATGGAACGGCAAGGGCGTGCCGGACATCCAGGCGAGGCTTTCGCGCATGATTGAAACGATGGCGAAGGGCGATGAATTCGAGGCGGCCTTTCAAAAGGAATTCGGGACGGCGGCCCAAGCACTCGCCGAAGCTTTTGCGAGCCATCTCAACGCCACCAAAGACGATCCGCGCGCGCGATTGCAGGGCACAATTTGGCAGTCGATCAGCCCGTCGAATTCCGCCGACTTGGCGAGCGCCATCGCAGAATGGCTGGACGACTAGGGGACGCCGGGCTGTTAGTCGATGGCGAGGCCGGGCAAAGCAAAGGGCCTGGGTTGAGGCGTCCCAGCCCCTATACTGCGGCAATCGGCAATATGAAATCCCGGAGGAGGTTCCGCGGATGCTTTGCTTTGAGATTTATCTGAATGGCAAACGTGTCTGTCGCGCGGGTGGCAAAGACATGTGGCACTTTCATACGGCCGTCTCTTTTCTGAAAGAAAAGAATCGCCCCCAATTCGTCGTGAACGGCATGAACGATCCCTCGGGCGAACCTTCCAAACTCACCGAATTCGTTCATTGGGTCGAAGAATCGGCGCTGAAGATCGGGGATGATCTGCAGGTTCGCGTGGTGGACAGTGAAGAGCCCGAGCCCTATCAGGTTTCGCACTCCTACGGCACGCGAACGCCTGCCGAAGGAGAGGCGGAGTATTTTTGCTCGTTCTGCGGCAAGAATGCGCGCGATGTGGGAATGGTGATCGATCCCAAAGCCAATATTTGTCATGAGTGTCTTGATCGCTTTCGGCCGAAGAAAGATAGCCTCGACGCCGGCCCTACGGCAGTCGAGACCTGCTAAGCCATGAAGTAACTTGGTCGGGAACATCCTGGGTCAGAGTAACCGTTCTTTTAGAATGCTGACTCCGATCCCGAGAATCTTCGTGGGCAAGATCGGTCTGTCCCCGATGGCTAAGAATGCCATATCGCAAGACGTGAGCCCAATATTCCAACTATCGATCGTTGCGACCGCTGACCTTTCATGAACATCGCCGACCAGCTTCGCGCCGTGCAAGCCCTGCCCCGCCCCCGGAAGGTGCGCTTGAGCCCGCGCGGAAAATCCTGGCTGCTCATTCTCTGGAGCGTTTGGGCGGTGCTGGAAGGGGGCCTGCTGATTCATCTGGCCATGCAGTGGACCCGCACCCACTCGCTCTATACCGCGCCAGACTCCCACGCCGTGCCCTTCTACGCGACCGTCTTCCTGCTGCTCGTGCCGGCCTGGCTTTCGCGGGGATGGGCCGGAGAAAAGCGGCTGGTTCGCGAAGGAGCCGTGGCGGTGGCAACCGTGACAACCTTGTTGCAAGGCTTGCCGCGCGACGCGCCCAGATTCGAATATCGCTTTCACACCGATTCCGGGGCCGCGATCACAGGCCAAAGTGTCGACCCCACGCGCGCGCTGGCGGTCGGGGAGACTATGCTCGTCTACTACGACCCGGCGAATTCCGCGGACCAGATCGTGCAGTGCGCCAGCTATTACGTCGCCGACGCGCCGGGGCTCGGCCTGGACTGGCGCGACCGGCTGGGGTAGTGTGAGATAGTGCGGCATCGGGGTCGAACACAAGATAGCAATGCGATATTGCAAGACGTGACCCGGCGTTTCCGATAATTCCGGCCTCGATAATTCTTCGAGCTTGACCCCATTACACGATTTTGCCAATGACATCCGACCAGGACCTTTCCCGCAAGGCGAACGAACTGCTCGACCGGCTGCGCGAGCCCGGCGGCGTTTCCGCCATCGAGCGTGCGCTGACGCTGATTTCCCTGGTGGTGGGGGCGGCCTTCCTGCTGATCGGCGCATGGAGCGTGCATCACTTTCACCTGGACGAATTTATCTTCCCGCGCGCCACGGCGCAGGCCACGGTGGTGGAGAATCGGTATCGACCCACCAGCAGCAGCCGTAACGCGGGCTTGGGCGGCAATTCGTATTACGCGATCATGCGGTTCACGGCGCAGGACGGTCGCGAGGTCACGCTGCAGGACTGGATTTCTTTCGAAAGGCCGTCGTTCGGCGTGGGACAGACCGTCACCGTTTTTTACGATCCCGAAGAACCGCAACACGCCATGGTAGACCGCGGCTGGAAGAACCTGGTGCCGCCGGGTGTCCCCGGCCTGTTCGGCTTCCTGATGGTGTTGGGCGGCCTCCAGCGCTTGCGCAAAGCGCGGGCCGCCGGGCCTTGAACTTTCGGGGCTAGAGTTAGCATTCTTTTAGAATGCTGACTCTAGCCCCGACAACCGCTTCTGGAGAAATCATGTTTGACCACGTCAAATTCGGCGTCAGCGACTATGCAGCGAGCAAAGCATTCTTCCTCAAGGCACTCGAACCGCTCGACGTAACTGTTGTCACGGAGTGGCCGCCGAACGGTGTCGAGCTTAGCCAACCAAAGGGTACGGTTTCATTGTGCCTGTATCAAACCGAGGAGAAGCCGGCGCATCTTCAC
>CAZCKI010000442.1:0-3191 GCA_964498815.1 uncultured Burkholderiales bacterium | reverse complement strand
GCGCCGGTTGCTAAACAGATTGGCCGTGCCCCATAACAATTTGACGCCGGTGGCCGCCATCTTTTTCTCGAACAGTTCACCGATGCGGCGCACATTGAGGTTCGATTCGCGCAGCGAATTGCCTTCGGGCGCGATGTCGCGATCGTGGAAGGTAAAAAATGGAGCCCGCAGCAACTCGAACAGTTCGAAGGCCACCTCGGCTTTGTGCCTCGCCTGTTTCATGGCATCGCCGCCGGCGGCGTGCCAGGGGCGCTGGAAGGTATCGCCGCCGAAGGGATCGGTGCCGGGCCAGACGAAGCTATGCCAGTAGCAGACGGCAAAACGCAACTGGTCGGCCATGCGGCGGCCCAGGACTTTTTGTCCCGGCTTGTAAAAGCGGTAATCGTAGGGTTTGGTTCGCGGAAAGTAGCGAGCGGACTTTTTCATGTGAGGCTTTCGTGTTGTCAATGCAAAATAGTTCAGATATAGCGATTCACCAGCGCTTCCAGTTTTTCCTGCTGACCCGAACGCGGCTGCGGGTCGAGGTTTTTCTTTTCCACCAGCGCCGCCAACTGCGCAAGCGTCTGCTTACCGGACAGGATGTCGCGTCCCAGCTTGCCGTCCCAGCCGGCGTAGCGGGTCGCCACATGTGTGCTCAGCTGCTCGTCCTGGATCATCTTCTCCGCCACCAGCAAGGCGCGCGCGCACAGGTCCATCGCCTCGGCATGAGCCACCACCAGGTCGTCCGGATCGATCGATTGGCGTCTGAGCTTGGCGTCGAAATTAAGCCCGCCGGTGGTGAAGCCGCCCCCTTTGAGGATGTAATACATCGCCAGCGACATTTGCGGCAGGTTGTTCGGAAACTGGTCGGTATCCCAGCCCAGTTGATCGTCACCGCGGTTCATGTCGATGGAACCGAAAATGCCGAGGGTCTGCGCCATGGCGATCTCGTGTTCGAAGGTGTGGCCCGCCAGCAGGGCATGGTTCTGTTCGATGTTGACCTTGACCTCCTTCTCCAGTCCGTAGCGCTTCAGGAAGCCGTAGACGGTGGCGACGTCGTAGTCGTACTGGTGCTTGGTCGGTTCGGCCGGCTTGGGTTCGATCAGGATCGCGCCCTGGAAGCCGATCTTGTGCTTGTGCTCGACCACCATCGACAGGAAACGGCCCTGCTGGTCCAGTTCGCGCGAGACGTCGGTATTGAGCAAGGTCTCGTAGCCTTCGCGGCCACCCCAGACCGCATAGCCCTCGCCGCCGAGCTCCTGGGTGAGCTCCAGCATGGTCTTCACTTGCGCGCTCGCGCGAGCGAACACGGCCGGATCCGGATTGGTGGCGGCGCCCGCCAGATAGCGGCGGTTCGAAGTCAGGTTGGCCATGCCCCACAACAAGCGGACGCCGGTGGCCGCCATTTTCTTGCCGATCAGTTCCCCCATGCGGCGCACATTGGAATTCGTTTCGCGCAGCGTATCGCCCTCAGGGGCGATATCGAGATCGTGAAAAGTAAAAAACGGCACTTGCAATATCTGGAATAGCTCGAAGGCAGCCTCGGTCTTTTGCCGGGCCTGCCGCATCGGGTCTCCGCCCGGCGTCTGCCAGGGACGCAGCATCGTTTCGTCGCCGAAGGGATCGCGGCCGGTCCCGGCAACGCTGTGCCAGTAACACACCGCAAATCGCAAATGTTCCGCCATGGGCCGGCCGAGTACCTTCCGGGCCGGCTTGTACCACCGGAATTCGACAGGCTTGCTTCGGGCAAAGTAGCGAGCGGACTCTTTCATAGCGATCCGATCGTTTCCGCGCGTGCAAACGCACTCAACGGGGAATACAGGCTTCGCCAGTGGCGATATCGCTCCGCGTGCAATTGCGCGCGATCGCCGCGCGGCTCGAAGCTTTGCACGCGGCCCGGACGCACCACGCTGGACATCGGCGCGCCATTGGCGAGGCTTGCCAGTCGTGCGGCACCCAATGCGCAACCGATTTCGCTCTCGGCAAGCTGATGCAAGGGAATATCCAGCACATCGGCCATCAGCTGCGCCCACAATCCGGAGCGCGCGCCGCCGCCGATCAGATCGGCTTCGCCAAGCACGGTGCCGGCACCGGCCAGGGCTTGTTGCGCGTCGCGCATGGCGTAGGCCACGCCGGTCAGCACAGCCAGGGTCATTTCGGCGCGTGTGCTGCCGCTATTGAGGCCGAGAAATCCACCGCGCACCGCCGCGTCGTTGTGCGGCGTGCGCTCGCCATTGAGATACGGTGCAAACCAGCAATCCGCGGCCGGAATCGAC
Source organism: uncultured Burkholderiales bacterium (assembly GCA_964498815.1). Lineage (GTDB taxonomy): Bacteria > Pseudomonadota > Gammaproteobacteria > Burkholderiales > Usitatibacteraceae > UKL13-2. The sequence goes on along the minus strand of CAZCKI010000442.1, from coordinate 936 downwards.
GGGTCGATTTCCGCCAGCAAGCCGGCTTCGCTGATCCCTGTGATACCCGACCACCATGCCAGGCTCGCCGCCGCCGAAAGCAACACACCCATCTGGTGCCAGGTATCGGGCAAGGCGTGGCAGAAAGCGTGCACTGCCTGCGCCGGCGCCGGTGCGAACCTGGCGGTGGTAGCCCAGAGTACGCCGGATGTCCCGAGCGACACGAAAGCGTCGCCGGCACGCACGGCACCCACGCCCACCGCCCCCGCAGCGCAGTCGCCGGCGCCACCGGCGATCAAGGGCGCACGCTTGAAACCCCAGCGCCGCACCCATTCAGCGCCGAGTTCCCCGGTTACGGCATTGCCTTCCACCAGGCGCGGCATTTGCTCCCGGCGCATACCGGTTGCCGCCAGGGCGGCGTCGGACCAGTCGCGTTTGGCGACGTCCAGCCACAAGGTGCCGGACGCATCCGACATGTCTTCCGCGAACTCGCCGCACAGGCGCCAACGCACATAGGCCTTGGGCAACAAAACTTTGGCAACGCGCGCAAAAACGGCCGGCTCGTGCTCCCGCACCCACATCAGCTTGGGCGCCGTAAATCCGGGCATGGCCAGATTGCCGGTCACCGCGTGCAAATCCGGCCACTGTCCGGTCAGGCGTTCGCACTCGGCGGCGCTACGGCTGTCATTCCACAAAATACAGGGCCTTAGCACCGCACCCCGCTCATCCAGCAGCGTGGCGCCGTGCATCTGACCCGACAGACCGATGGCCTCCACTTCGGCCAACTCGCCGCCGTGCTTTTGCTGCAGCTCATCCATACACTCGACCACGGCCTGCCACCAGTGAGCGGGATCCTGTTCGCTGAATCCTGGCTGCGGCCGGCTGACCGACAACGCCCGGCCGGCGCTGGCCAGCACCCGGTCGTCGGCGCCCACCAGCGCCACTTTGACGCTGGAG
>CAZCKI010000441.1:0-3204 GCA_964498815.1 uncultured Burkholderiales bacterium | reverse complement strand
CGATGTTGGCGTTGATCTTCACCAGGAAATTGCGGCCGATGATCATCGGCTCGCTCTCGGGGTGGTTGATGTTGGCCGGAATGATGGCGCGACCGCGCGCCACTTCGTCGCGCACGAATTCCGGCGTCATCGCTTTCGGGATGGATGCGCCGAACGATTCGCCCGGGTGTTGTTTGGTGAGCAGTTCCGATAAACCGTCGCGGCGCTGGTTTTCGCGGATGGCGATGTATTCCATCTCCGGCGTGATGATGCCCTTCCTCGCGTAGTGCATTTGCGAAACGTTGGCGCCCGATTTCGCGCGACGCGGGTGGCGCTTCAGGTTGAAGCGCAGCTCGGCGAGCTTCGGGTCGTGCAGACGGGCGAGGCCGTATTGCGAGGTGATGGTGGCGAGCTGTTCGGTGTCGCCGCGCTCACTGATCCATTTTTCGCGCAGCGGCGAGAGGCCTGAGCGTATATCGATTTTCACCTTCGGGTCGGTGTACGGTCCGGAGGTGTCGTAGACGAAGATGGGCGGATTGGTTTCGCCGCCGAAGGCGGTGGGTGTATCGCTTTGCGAAATCTCGCGCATCGGTACTTGAATGTCGGCGCGGCTGCCTTGCACGTAGATTTTTCTCGAATTGGGCAGGGGCTTCACCGCCGCCTCATCGACGTGGGCAGTGGCTTCGAGGAATTTGCTGGTGTCTACCGGGGTGGAAACTACAGCATTCATGGCGCGCTCCATTCAGGTGAACGTGGGGAGCGCGAAGGCGGTAGAGGGGCTACTGGCTTCGCTTCCCTACGGCGGAATTACCCGCATCAGGTTCCAAGGGTGTATCTCATCCGACCGCCACTTACCCTCACCCCGCCCTCTCCCAAGGGAGAGGGTGAGAAGTCGCGGCGCGCATGCGCGTCGCAGTAAATGGAAGCCGGAACCCCTAGCGATGCCTACACCTTACTGCAAGCGGCCCAACCCGGCAAACCAAGCCGGTCAAGAAAATGGCATTAAAACTAGTTGACAGTATAATTATACATATGTATAGTAATGAAATGACCCGTCCCTCCCGCAATGTCGATCAGTTGTTGCTGCAAGCCGGCCACGAACTTTTGCCCGCGACCGGGGTGCGCAAACTCAGCATCCGTCAGGTAACCGAACGCGCCGGGGTCAACTTGGGCATGTTCCATTACCACTTCAAGACCAAGGACGTGTTCGTACGCGCCGTGCTGCAGCAAAAGTACAACGACATGTTCGCCACCCTCGAACTGGAAGCGCACAAATCCCCCTCTGCCAAGGAAAACCTGCGCGCCGCTGTCAACGTGCTGGTGCGCTTCGGCCGCGACAATCGCGCCATGCTGGTGCGCTTGCTGGGCGACGCCTTCGCAGGCGAGGCGGTGGCGGTCGAATTCCTGCAGGCCAATCTGCCGCGCCACATCGCCGTGATCCTCTCTTTGATCGCACGGGGGCAAACAGAAGGCGTGCTGAAAAAGCTCCCGCCGCCTCAGGCGCTGGCGTTTTTGATGGGCGCCGTGGGTGCGCCGATCCTGCTGGGCACGGCCGTATTGAATAGCGGCTTCGCGCCGCCGCAGCTCGTCGATCAATTCGAGCAAATTGTCTTCAGCGATGCCGCCATCGCCGTGCGTGTCGACATGGCGCTGGCCGGCATGGCAGCGTAGTCATCAACAGGAGTGGTACATGAAATACCCACAACACCTTGAGCTCTGCTTCGCCTGCGCGCTGGCGCTGGTCGCCGCAGGCTGCACCCAGGCCGATCACAAAACTTTCGCCGGCTACGCCGAAGGCGAATACGTACGCGTCGCCTCTCCCTATGCCGGCAGCCTCGCCACCTTGAGCGTCAAACGCGGCGACCGTATCGCCAACGGAGCGGCGCTATTCGCGCTCGAACAGGAGAATGAACGCGCCGCGCGCGAAGAAGCCGCCGCGCGTGTGCGCCAAGCCGAGTCGCAACTGGAAAACTCACGCAAGGGCAAACGTCCCGAGGAAGTCGCCGCCGTGCGCGCGCAGTTGGCGCAGGCCGAGGCGTCGCTGCAGCTGTCGGCGGCCGATTTGAAACGCACTCAGGACCTGGTCGCTTCGAAATTCCTGTCGCCATCCAAGCTGGACGAGGCCAAGAGCGCGCAAGAGCGCGACCGTTCGCGCGTGGCCGAACTCAACGCGCAATTGAAAGTGGTGCAGCTGACCGCCGGTCGCAGCGACGAAATCGCCGCCTTGCAATCGGAAGTGAAAGCCGCGCGCGAGCAACTGGCTCAGGCCGAATGGCGATTGGCGCAAAAGAGCCAGCGCGCGCCCAAGGCGGCGTTGGTGGCCGACACCCTGTACACGCAGGGCGAATGGGTGCAAGCCGGCATGCCGGTGGTGTCGCTGTTGCCGGCGGAGAACATCAAGCTGAAATTCTTTGTGCCGGAAACGCAGGTGGGCACCGTCAAAATCGGCCAGGACGTGACGGTGAGTTGCGACGGTTGCACACCGCTTACGGCAAAGGTGAGCTTCGTCTCGCCGCAGGCCGAGTACACCTCGCCGCTGATCTATAGCAAGGAGAATCGCGCCAGCCTGGTGTTCGCCATCGAGGCGCGCGCCAAGCCAGAGGATGCCGTCAAGCTTCATCCCGGCCAACCGGTGGAAGTGAAGCTGTGAGCACAATGCAGGCTGCGTCCGCCGACGCGATCATCGACGCGGTCATCGACGTAAAAGGATTGACCAAGCGCTTCAATGGTCGCGCGGTGGTGGACGACTTCGCCATCAAGGTTCGGCGCGGCCAGATCTACGGCTTTCTCGGCCCCAATGGCAGCGGCAAGACCACCACCATCCGCATGCTCTGCGGCCTGCTGACACCCGACGCCGGCGAGGGGCAGTGCCTGGGCTTCGACATCCTCACCGAGTCACAAGAAATCAAGTGCCAGGTTGGTTATATGACGCAGAAGTTCTCGCTGTACGAGGACCTGTCGATCGCCGAGAACCTCGACTTCATCGCCCGTGTGTACGACGTGCCGAATCGCAAGCAGGCCGTCACCGCGTCGCTGGAAAAGCTTGGCCTCGCCGCGCGCCGCGATCAACTGGCGGGCTCGCTGTCGGGGGGCTGGAAACAGCGCATGGCGCTCGCCGCGTGCCTGTTGCACACGCCGAAACTACTGCTGCTCGACGAGCCCACTGCGGGCGTCGACCCGAAGGCGCGGCGCGAATTCTGGGACCAGATTCACGAGCTCGCCGCC
>CAZCKI010000440.1:0-3210 GCA_964498815.1 uncultured Burkholderiales bacterium | reverse complement strand
GGCCGCCTATTCGCCTTTTTCCGCGTCCGTGATAAATTCACCCTTTGCGAAAAATAACACCAACGTTTAAGGCGCAACAGTGGCACTGATTCCCAAAATCGGCGAATTCCTCAACGCGGACGTGGGCAAGATGCTCAAGACCGACGTGGGCGATATCGCCAAGGGCGCCGGCAAAGTCCTGAAGGCCGACGTCGGCGACATCGTCAAGGGCACCGGCAAGGTATTCACTTCCGACCTCGGCGAATTGCTGATGGGCACCGAAGAGGAAAAAGCTGCCGCCAAGGCGACCGCCGAAGGCAAGGCCAACCCGACCACCACCGGCAAACTCGCCCCCAAGGTCGCACCCAAGGCGACGGAGGCCCCTGTCAGCGCCAGTCCGCCGCCGCCGGACGACACCGAATTCGACATCGCCGAGCCGGTGCCGGTCCCCACCCACCTGGTGGAACCGCCGCCGCGGCTCACCGACGACCTGGCGGTACGGGTGCAGCGCCCCAAACCCGAAGGCACCAGCCTCGTCAATCTCCTTCCCTACCAGGTCGGCAAGTACGAACGCTCCCGCGCCATGGGCACCGGCGACCTGGCAAGCGACCCGGTCACGATCATTTATGCATTCGGCAAGGACGCGGTGCACGCCACCGTGACCCTCTACTGGGACGAGGAAGAAGCGATGGAACAGGTGGTCGCGTTGAAAGACCGCCAGGGCAATATCGGTCGCATCGGCGCCAACTACGCCTTTGCCGTCGGCAAGTGCGATGCCGGCCCGGTGTTTGCCTGGACTCGCGGCTGTTACTTCTTCCAGATCACCACGCCCAAGGACTCGACGGCGCTGCTGCGTTTTCTGACGGTGTTTCCGTACTGACCCCGCACGGAGTCACCCTTGGGTCCCCGCCTGCGCGGGGACGGGTGTTTCTTTAGCGCTCAGGGTGCGATAGACACACCTTCGATGTGGTGCCGCTGCAAAGCGGCGGCGACAAATCCCGTCGATTTCATCTCCTCGACGAACGCCGACAAATACGCGAGCCCTGCCGCCCGTACTTTCCCATCCGCTTTCGGCATCGCCATCGCCTGCTGAATCAACATGAATCGTCCCGGCAGCAACCTCACGCCGGGCAGGCGGCGGGCATCGGCTTCGAGTTGCTGGCGCACACCGGCCGCCACTTCCAGCTTTTCGGCGACCAGCGTATCCACCACTGCAGGCGAAGTAGGCGCGCGCACCAGGCTTGCGTGTTTCAGTTCGCGCGACAAAAACAAATCGTAGGCGCTGCCCCGGCCGACTGCAACGCGTACCCCGTCACGGTCGACCTGCTCGTTGCGTTGTATCTGCGAAGCCTGTGGCACTGCATAAGCGCCTTCGATGACGACGTACGGTTTGGTGAATCCGGTATCGGCCGCGCGCACCGGGTCGAGCGCATAAAAGGCGATGTCCCATTCGCCGCTTTTCAGAGCGTCGGTCACTTTGCCCGCCGAAGTGTAGGTCTTGACCTCCAGCTTGACGCCGAGGCGTTGCGCCAGCTCGCGGGCAAGGTCCACCGAGACGCCGGCCGGCGTGCCGTCCGCCTGCCTATTGGCGAGGATCGGATTACCGTAGTTGATCGCCGCGCGCAGCGTCCCACCGGGCGCCAGCTCGCGTACCGCGTCGGCGGGCGGCATGCTGCCGCAGGCAACCAGCATCGCAGGCAGTAACAGGGCGGCGAGCCGCTTCATGCTTCCAATACCTTTTCGATACGCCGGTCGGGGATGAACCACATCATCGCCACACCTACGTACATCGCCATCGAAACCCACTCGTTAAAGCAAGTCAGCAAAATGGCGATCGCATAAATCACTACCGACAGGATGCCCTTGCGGTCGCGCCCGACCGCGCGCGCCAGCGGCGAATCGGCCTCGTGCGAGCGGATCAGGATTTGCGAGAGCAGGTAGTAGGCAACGCCCGCCATCAGCAACACCACGCCGTACACGGCAACCGGCACCGGCGCAAAGTGATTCTCGTTGACCCAGCCGGTCGCGAACGGCACCAGCGACAGCCAGAACAAGAGATGCAGGTTGGCCCACAGGGCCTTGCCGTTGACGTGCCTGACCGCATGCAACATGTGATGGTGATTGTTCCAGTAGATGCCAACGTAGACAAAACTCAGCACGTAGCTGGCGAGGATCGGCAGCAGCGGCACTAATGCGGCCAGCCCCTCGCCGTGCGGCACCTTCAGTTCCAGCACCATGATGGTGATGATGACGGCGATGACGCCGTCGCTGAAGGCTTCCAGCCTAGTTTTGTTCATAGGGCTTGGTCGGGACGGCCGGGGGGGTTGCGGCGCTGCCTTCCCGGGAATCGTACAGGGGTTTTCCCTTGTCGACGATGTGCACGGTGAAAATCCTGATGTTCTTGTCGCCGACGATGGTGTATCCGCCGTGCATCGCTTCGCGCAAATTCTGGCTGGTGGCACCCGTCTCCAGGCGCTGCGGTTCCTTGCCGGGGTACTGGACCATGCCACCCTCGATCACGTACACCATCTCGACACCGTGATGGAAATGCGCCGGCGCCTTGTCACCGGGTTTGTACTCGACGATCGAACTGATCACCTCCATGCCCGGCGCGCCGCTGAGATCGGCGCGTTTCTTCTCATGGCGGTTGGGTGAATCCTGGGCGCCGGCGATGAGCGAGCCTAGCAGCAGGAGGGCAAGCAGGGTTTGCATCCATCGATCGAACCGCATGATTTTCTCCTCTCGGTCTTGTGGTGGTACGCCAGGACATTTTCCGCCTGGTGGAATACTCGCGCAAGCGCGCACGTTCGCACACGAATCGGCAAAATACGTTACCCTTTTTACTTCGTCTTTTTCGCCGTCCACCCTACGGAGACCCTAAACATGGCAAAGCTCAATATCAACGGCAAGGTCCACGATGTGGCAGTGGAAGACGATACCCCTCTCCTGTGGGTAATCCGCGAGCAGATCGGCCTCACCGGCACCAAGTACGGCTGCGGCGTGGCGGCGTGCGGCGCGTGCAGCGTGCACCTCAACGGCGCGGTAGTGCGCTCCTGCTCGATCCCGCTGTCCGCCATCAAGCCGACCGACAAGATCGTCACCATCGAGGCGGTGGCTACCCCGGTGGCCAAAGCCGTACAGCACGCCTGGGCCGAGCTCGACGTGCCGCAGTGCGGCTACTGCCAGTCGGGCCAGATCATGGCGGCCACCGCGCTCCTCGCCAGCAAACCG
>CAZCKI010000439.1:0-3221 GCA_964498815.1 uncultured Burkholderiales bacterium | reverse complement strand
GCGCATTTCGCCCACCAGGATGATATCCGGGTCTTCGCGCAGCGCGCTTCTCAAGGCGTTGGCGAACGACAGGGTGTGCGGGCCCACTTCGCGCTGGTTGATCAGGCATTTCTTCGATTCGTGCACGAATTCGATCGGGTCCTCCACCGTCAGGATGTGGCCGTATTCGGTTTCGTTGACGAAGTTGACCATGCCCGCCAGCGTGGTCGACTTGCCCGATCCGGTCGGCCCGGTCACCAGCACCATGCCGCGCGGGTTTTGCGCGATATCGCCGAAGATCTTCGGCGCGTTCAATTCTTCCAGCGACAGGATCTTCGACGGGATGGTCCGCATCACCGCGCCGGCGCCGCGCTGGTGGTTGAAGGCATTGACGCGGAAGCGCGCCAGATTGGGAATTTCGAAGGAAAAGTCGCACTCGAGGTTTTCTTCGTAGTGCTTGCGCTGGCCGTCGTTCATGATGTCGTACACCATGCCGTGCACTTCTTCGTGCGATAGCGAGGGCACGTTGATACGCCGCACATCGCCGTGCACGCGAATCATCGGCGGCAGGCCGGCCGAAAGATGCAGGTCGGAGGCCTTGTTCTTGACGCCGAAGGCGAGGAGTTCCGCGATTTCCATTTATACTTTCCTTTGACTGTTTTTGACTTTGCCGCAGGAAACCCTGCGGGGCGCGGCGATTGGCGCGAGAGGTTCGGTCGTTACCGGCGGTTTTCCGAATGATTATGTCCCCAATCGAATCGAACTTGCAACAAGTCAGGCGCGCCATCGATGACACGATCGGGGGATTGCCGGCCGGGCGTCGCCTGCCGGTGACACTGGTGGCGGTATCGAAAACCCGGCCCGAAGCGGCGATCCGCGAGGCATTTGCCGCCGGCCAGCGCGCCTTTGGCGAGAATTACGTGCAGGAGGCGATCGCCAAGATCGAGGCCACGACGGAGTTGCGTGCAGCCGGTATCGAGTGGCATTTCATCGGCCCCTTGCAGCGCAACAAGGCGAAGAAGGTCGCCCTGCATTTCGACTGGATGCACGGCCTCGACAGCGTAGCACTGGCCGAGACCTTGTCCAGGCACCGGAGCGGCCTGCCCGCCCTCAATGTCTGCCTGCAGATCAATGTAAGCAACGAACCCAACAAGGGTGGCGTGACGCCGGAGCAGGCCCCTGCGCTCGCGCGCGCGGTGGCGGCGTTGCCGGCACTCAAACTGCGCGGCTTGATGACCATCATCGAAAATACCACCGATCCCACGGCGCAGCGCGGCCAATTCCGTATCATGCGGGAATGCCGCGATGCATTGTGTGCGGACGGCCTGGCGCTGGATACCTTGTCGATGGGCATGTCGCAGGACTTTCGCATCGCCATCGAGGAAGGCGCCACGCTGGTACGTATCGGCACGGCGATCTTCGGCACGCGGGCGCCGCGGGCGGCAACCTTGGAAACGGATCAGGCGTGAGCAAAACGTGAAAATCGCCAGCATCGGTGGCGGCAATATGGCGCAGGCCATCCTCGGCGGGCTGACGCAAAAGGGTCAGCCGGCGGGGGATTGCTTCGCCGTCGAACCGAACGGCGAAACGCGTGAAAAACTCGCCGCCATGGGTATCGCTGCCACACCCGCATTCGATGCCCGCGTGCTCGAAGCCGATGTAGTGCTGGTGGCGGTCAAGCCGCAGCAGACCGAGGAAGCGTTGCGGCCGCTATCGGGCAAACTTGCGTCCCAACTGGTGGTCAGTATCGCAGCCGGCATCCGCAGCGATGACCTCAGCCGCTGGCTGGGAAACCACACGGCCATCGTCCGCGCCATGCCGAATACGCCTGCCCTGATCCTCGCCGGCATCACCGGCCTCTATGCACGCCCCGGCGTCGATGCCGCGGCGCGCGCGCGGGCCGAGCAAATGATGCAGGCGGTCGGCAAGACGGTCTGGTTCGACCAGGAATCGCAGCTCGATACGGTGACGGCGGTCTCCGGCAGCGGGCCCGCCTATGTGTTTTATTTCATCGAGGCACTGGAGCGGGCTGCGCTGGAACTGGGTTTCCCGGAGGCCACCGCGCGCCAATTCGCGCTGGAGACTTTCCTCGGTGCGGCCAAGCTGGCCGCGGCAGGCGATATCCCGCCCGGCCAATTGCGCGCCAATGTCACCTCCAAGCGCGGCACCACCGAAAGCGCCATCGCCGTGTTCGACCGCGCCGGCATGCAGAAAACCTTCATCGACGGCGTACGGGCGGCGGAAGCGCGCGCGGCGGAAATGGGCCGGGAACTCGGGGGTTCAAAATGATGACCGCCGCGCTGATCAATGTCGCCAGGACGATTTTCGAAATGTTCGCGACCGTCGCCCTGCTGCGCTTTTACGCGCAGGCTCTGCGCGCGCCGATGCGCACCCACGTCGGCAATCCGATCGCCGATTTCGTGCTGGCGCTGACCGATTGGGCGGTGAAACCGTTGCGGCGCGTTGTACCCTCGATGCTCGGTTTCGACACCGCCTCCTTCCTGGTGGCGTGGATCACCGTCATCGTGTTCTACCTGATACTGACCTTATTCGCCAATCCGGACATTCTGGCGTTGGCGACGTTCTGGCCTAGCGTGGCGCTGTTGTCGCTGATCCATTTGCTGCGTCTGTCGATTTACCTGCTGATCGGCGTCATCATCGTCGATGCGCTGCTGTCCTGGGTCAGCCCCTATCACCCGATCCGGCCGTTTTTCGACCTGCTGGCGGCCCCCTTCCTGCGTCCGCTGCGGCGCATCATTCCGCCGATCGGCGGTGTCGATCTGTCGCCATTGGTGTTATTGTTGATTCTGCAGGTGCTGCTGGCGGTGCCGGTGGTCTATCTGGAGGTGGAAGCGACACGCTGGCTGTCGCTCGCCGGCGCGGGCTAACCGTTGCCCGGGCGCCACTGGTCGCCGGAAACGGCGCGCAGGTCGGCCCACGGCAGGAAACGGACAAAATAAGCGGCCTTACAGTAAACTCCCAAGTTGGCTGATGTTGGCGGCAAGTGAATCAGGGTGGAGTCACAGTGGATAACGATATAGCCATCACGTCGCGGTTCGAGTCCGAGATCGCGCGCTACAACCAGTGGCGCGAAGACTTGTCGCGGTCGGTGCACCAGTACCACGACTGGCTCGAGCAAACCAACCAGCTCGACGTGCAGCAATCGATCCGCTTTTACGACCTCCTCGAAAACCTCAACCGCGGCCGCCTGCTGCTGGCCTTCCTGGCCGAGTTCTCGCGCG